>JBEBHM010000047.1:0-20273 GCA_040080875.1 Pirellula sp. | reverse complement strand
CGAGATCAGCGATAGGGCCACTTGGAATATGCATCGGCGAGGCTAACTCCCCAATTTCCATACCAGGCATATCCGTTCCGACGCTCGCTTCCGATCTCAGCCAGTCGATACTTGGGCACTCCATCCCGATCGCAAAAGAATGGGCGGTTTGTTTCCAACTCGTAGAACCTCGCCCACACAGGTGAGGCAGATTCGTCCTCGATGACTTGGCGATCACCGTTAATTCTCTCAATTCGAATGCCTTGGATCTTTGCAGATTCGAACCATGCCACACCTGCTTTGACCGCTTGAATGACCTCTGGAGTCGGACGGTCGAGACGCATCAAATATTTCAAAATTTCGGCACTTTCCGAACCACTGAGCGAGGCGAGTTCGTAGCTTCGAGCGATCGCCGGAACCAAGGTGACTTCATCATGCTGAGCGCACCAAACAGTTGGAATACCGTTGACGACTACTTGGCATTTCACAATGCAGTCGATTCCACGGACGATCGCTTTGGTCGCTGCTTCTCGACGATCCCGGTCGACGAACCCAAACTCCTGATTGTCGGCAACATCGCGAAGAAATTCCATGAGCCGAACCATGCAATTATCGTTGAAGGTAATATGCGAATAGTATCCCTTGCGAAGCGGGAAATACTGCGGCCATCCTCCGTTTGCGTACTGTGCTTTTAAGATGTGATCAAGTCCTTTCAGAAAGGCCGTTTCATAACGACTGTCGCCCGTCGCTTTGAAAGCACGGGCCAAGGCTCGCAACTCTCCAGTGGTGGCTCCATTATCGAAAGTACCCACGAGCTTAGAACGATCGCCTGAGTAAGGCTTAGTGGTGGTGTCCGTGTTTTTTGGCCAGTCGCCATGTTCGGATTGCCAGGTGAGAATGCAATCCATGGCTATTCGTCCCTCGTCGCTGCCAAACCAATGGTCAGTCCGTTTGGATAGATCAATGGCCCTTGCATCGTCGAAACAGGTTGCAGAGATAACGCAGCATAGGAACAGAACGTTGGTGGAGAGTCGGATCATGATTACTAACTTTGCTTGCTAAGACTGGTGTGAATCGCCAACCATTGCGACCTGTACGATTGAAATAAGTTGGGAGCTTACTGAGCCTGAGGCGCTAGGAGATCTTCCCACTTTCGTCGCAAGTCATTCGCTGGGTTTGTGTTGAGCCTGAGGCGCTAGCCGAGTTTCGTGATCGATCGGCTAGCGCCTCAGGCTCAATTAATCGAATGATTTGTGATGTTGGAGATCGTACAGGTCGAATTCGTTCGGCGACGTCAGTGATTAGTCGGTCGATTGCGATTTGAGCAAGTTAAGGGTCAAGTGGATTTGGCCTTGATGGTGTGACTCATGCCATGCGATGACTTGCAATGCAGTTCGTATCGTCCAACCGCGCTGCGCTAACGCTTCTGGGACCCGATCCAAGTCTTGAATGCTCAAGGCCGAGACCGTCTCGATCAGATGCTGGCGGCTTGTGTCGAGCGTCGAGCGAATCGTTTCCAGCGTCGGAATGACTTCGTCCGGCGTACTCCCACCGCGAAAGCGTTCGATCCACTCGCCAAAACTCGGTTCCGTCCCCAAAAGTCGAGCCGTCGCAAACAACTCCTCCGTGATAGCGATGTGCATGAATTGCCAGGCGCTATGCGCTCGGCCTGGACCTGGGCGCCAACCAACGGATGCCGATGGATCCGTTCGCTTGTCGAACTCTGCCAAAGTGGCCAACGTTCGTGTGCGGTTGAATTGCCAAGATTGAATGTAGGTCTGTATTTCGGTCATGGTCTTCTAATCAAACTGTAGTTGTTCAAGGCTAACAATCTTCAAGGCTAACAAATGGGGTAGTGGAGGTTGTTAAACCTCCCAGATCGACGGGATCTTTAACAAGATCCACTGCTACGTTCAACCCTCAAAATAAGGATTGAGACACACTACAGCCCAGATTAAAAATTGGGGTTAACTTGAGCCGCAAGCGATAGCTGCGATACGATGATATGCGACTAAAAACGCGGCTAGCGCCTGCGGCTCAACCCAAAAAACTAATCTAGACAAAGCACTACAGCTTCTTCTGAATAAGTTGCGCAATCAGCTCTGGATTCTTGGCTTCTTTGAGGTGCGCAATCTGGTCGGCAGGGATTCCCAGTCGTTCGAGATTGGTGAACAAGCTGTCCCATACTTTTTCGCGTTTCTTTCCCTCGCACAGGTAGAGATCCGTGAGCAGCTCTTGAACTCGCTGGAACGAAACGTTGTCTTGATTTTTGTAATGGTTGCGGATTATGGACTGCTGATACCGCGAAAAATTTTCCATGGCCATGGATGGGTTCTCCAAAACAGGGAATAGTTATTTACTGTGTGTGCTCAGGGGCTACACTGTCGTATCTCAACCAACCAACCTACTCCGACACGGGTCCAACACGAAAGAGCGACGATAATATGCAAATTGTATCCGCCGAGCAATTGGTTTCTCGCAAATGTCTTCCCTGCGAAGGTGGCGTCGAAGCGTGTTCACTCGATCACTCACAGGCCCAAATCGAAAAACTCTCGGGTTGGCAACTTAGCCCTGACGGAAAGTGGATTTATCGAAGTTTAACGTTCAAAAACTTTGTCCAAACCGTGGAATGTTTGAACTCTATTGCCGAATTGGCCGAGGCCGAAGCCCACCACCCGGATTTGCATCTGACTGGTTACCGAAACCTCAAAATCGGACTTTCGACTCATGCGATTGGCGGATTGAGCGAAAATGACTTCATCCTTGCGTCTAAAATCGACGCCCTGATCGTGGAGCGTTTTCCCAAGGTTGCCAACCCGCCCGCGAAGCCTAGTTGAGCTTCAGTCCTTATTTTAGGGGTTGAAGGTAGTGGATCTTGTTAAAGATCTCTCTGCGAACCGGGAGGTTTAACAACCCCCACAACCCCAATGGTTAGCCTCTAAGACGCACTCGTGGAGCAATTCCCCCATGGATCGTTCGAGCACTCATTTCGGCAAAGCCACCAATTCTGGTCAAGCAATGATCGCTTGCCGAGGAATTCAACTAGCGTTTCAGAATGGCCGTAACCAACAGTCCGTACTCGACGGGCTGTCGCTCGAGGTGAATGAGGGACAAATCGTGTCGCTCTTGGGACCGAGCGGCTGTGGAAAGAGCACCTTGTTGCGGGTGATTGCAGGCCTCATCGACGCCGATTCCGGCAACGCCACCGTATGCGGGCAAATTGTATCCAAGACGATGCCCATCGCCACTCGCCATTCCATTTCCTTCATCTTCCAGGAACCCGCCTTACTACCATGGAGAACGGTTTGGCAAAACATTATGCTGCCGCTCGAGATCCGTCGCCAGCATCGCCGCTCCGAAAACCGCGATCGCGTGGAACATTTACTCTCAACCGTCGGATTTGCGCGTGCGGATTGGAACAAGTTTCCGTCCCAGCTCTCCGGTGGAATGAAAATGCGGGCTTCGATCGCTCGGGCAATGTCGACGCAGCCCACGATCCTGTTGCTCGACGAACCTTTTGCGGCACTCGACGACATGCTCCGATCGAAATTGAATGATCTACTCCTCGATATCTCGATGGAACAACGCTGCACCATGTTGTTCGTAACGCACAACATTGCGGAAGCCATTTATTTGAGCCACTCGATAGCGATCATGAGTCGTGGGCGCATCGCGGAAGTGATGCAAGTGCCGCTTGCATTCCCTCGAGAGTCAAGAATTCGATGCACAAGTGAGTTTGCGAAATACTACGGCTCGATCTCCGATTCACTCGTCCGGAGCAACGCATGAATCAAGCATCGAGGAATTTGTGGCGAGTGGTCGCGCCCGTGTTCACCTTCATCCTTTTTGCTGTAATTTGGCACGCGATCGTGCGGTGGTGGGAGATTCCGAAAGTGATACTCCCGAGCCCCATCGCTGTGCTGGGTGCGCTTTGGGAGGAGCGATGGGTATTGTTGCGTGCAAGCTGGGTCACAATGCAAGCGGCAGCAGTGGCATTGTTTTGTAGCGGAATCATTGGGAGCCTGATTGCGGTCGTCTTTAGTCAATCGGCTGTGCTGCGAGTAGCGTTGTATCCGTATGTTATCTTTTTGCAGACCGTGCCCATCGTTGCGATCGCACCGCTGCTCATCATTTGGTCCGGCAACAATTTTCGCACCATCGTGTTAGTGGCGGTGATCATCAGTATCTTTCCAGTGATCTCCAACGTCACGAGCGGCTTGCTCTCGATCAGCGAGAACTTAAAAGACCTGTTTCACATGCAGTCGGCCACGCGTTGGCAAACACTATGGAATCTTCGAATTCCAGCAGCCATGAGCCAGTTGATTCTCGGCCTGCGAGTTAGCTCGGGATTAAGTGTCATTGGAGCGATCGTGGCAGAGTTTTTCGTTGGCAATAGCGGAGAGTACGATGGGCTGGGGACGATCATGACAGCGCGCCAAGCCACCTTGCGAACGCCCGAATTGATGGCGGCGCTCATTGCATGTACGGGGCTCGGCATCTTGTTATTTCTGACGGTGAACTTGCTGGGGGGCACGTTGCTGAGACGTTGGACCCGAACGCCCATTTCTTAGCAATGATGAGAAACGTCCGAATCGGTTTCGGAGTTTCGGAGAAATCGCCTACTGCATCTTCAATACCCTATCTTAGGGGTTGAAGGTTATGGATCTTGTTAAAGATCTCCGCGATCTGGGAGGTTTAACAACCTCCTCTACCCCAATGTTAGCTGTTAAGACGAACTGCTTATCAGACCGCGTGTGGTGGGTGGGAATCCACGAAATCCGTTTCTTGTTGGCAATCGCTACAGCGATAGGTCGAAATGGTTCCATGAAGGTCACTTGCTCGAGTGCTTAACAACACCAGAGCCAACCACTTTCCACACTTTGGGCAAACCAAAAAATATCCTGGCTTTGGCGGGTCGGGCAGGATGTGCATGCTTACATCGACTCCAACATGGCGAAGCTTTTAGGTCCCAAGATTGTCGGGCAGCAATAACTTGACGGCCATCATGAGCATACTCATGGAATTGAATAGGAAATGGACCAAGATGACCGGAACGAGGCTCTGTCGTATTTGGTAAAGTCGCCCCAATATCACTCCGAAGACAACCAAGCTTAACCAACTCACGCCATAACTGAAATGCGCTAAGCCAAAAAGAGCGCCACTCAATATTGCCGGCCACCATGGGGGGTGATAGACCGGGCAAGACGGCTCATCCTCGATCGATGCGACTAGCCCCGTTGCAACGACCGAATCTGCATCGCCGCCTGAGTCCGCTGGGGTGCCGTGCACCTGGAGCCCAACGATCCAAGACTCGATTTTCCCTTTGCAAAAATGGATCGATTCAAACCAACCGATGAGCAGCGAGCGAAACGCGAACTCCTCGGAAATAGGTGCCACGATACTGGCTTGCCAAAAAGCGATACCAAGGAGCCAGGGAAATTTCTCAAGCATCTGCTGGATCGGATGTTCGTATTCGATCTTAGTCCATTGAATCAGGATCGCGTTTAGGATGAGCAGCAGCGGGGTCACCATCAGAAAGCATTGCAAACCGGCAAGCAAATCTGATCGCAGACGATCTACGCGCCAACCGAGCATGGCGGGTTTGCTTCCCGTGCGGGTACAAATGAATCCCGTGACCAGAATCACACAAACTAACTGGGCTGTCATCGCAAAACCTGAAAAAACAAATTTCGCTTCGGTCATTTCCTGTTGGTTGGCCGGATCGCGGGTGGGATCAATGGCTGGCTCCTTAGAAGGCGCAGATTCGACTGGCGTGGATTCGACTGGCGCAGATTCGACTGGCGCAGATTCGATTGGCGTGGATTCGACTGACGCAGATTTGGCCGGCGTGGATTCGGTCACTGTGGTATGTGTCCCCAGTCGCCAAACCACAAGCGTGACGCCGAGCAGTCCAATCAGCACCATGACGGCCGCGATGATGTCGATGAGGCCAACGGTCGCTTGCGGGCGTTTCGCCAACATCTGAGGCCGATTGCCAGTAAACCACAACCACCAACTGACGATCGAACCGGCCAGAATCGATAGCATGAATCCAGTCACGCCGATAGCCAACAAGGCTTGAAAGGGGGTCATCGGAACCGTGGTCATGGAGCTTTCCTGAGTACAAGCATCACGTATTCGGCGCCGGACACCACCGTCAAGCCAATCGCGATCCAGATCAAGCTGAAGCTTGTCCATTGGATCCATGTGGGGGCAGATTGGTATAGCAATTGGATCATGACCGACACCAAGGCGGCGCATTGTGCGACCATTTTCCATTTACCCAGCTGTTTTGCCGAGAAGTCCCCGCCTTGCCCCTCAACCATCCCTCGCAAGCTGGTGACCAGCAACTCTCGTCCAACCACTAGAGTCGCCATCCAAGGTGCAATGGGCGAGAGAGGCGTTGCGCAGAGCGCGATCATCGTGCCGCAAATGATGATCTTGTCCACAAACGGATCGAGGATTCGCCCGAGCTTGGTGACCTGATTGTATTTTCGAGCCCACCAACCATCGACCCAATCTGTGCTGGCAGCGACCACGAAGCAAACGAGGGCGACGAGGATCCAATTCCACTCGATTAAGACGCAAACCAGAATCGCCAATGCGAGTCTCGCGGACGAAAGCGCATTCGGAACATTCCAATTCGAGGAAGGAGGATTCGTTAGATCCGTCATCTGGATGTTCCAACCGCTGCCGCAACTAGATCATAATTTTTGGTCGAAACGATTTCGCACTCGATCAGATCTCCCGCCTGGATGCTTTGGCTTGGTTCGCCGGTCACAAAGACGGCCGCATCGACATCGGGTGCATCGGCGAACGATCGCCCCAGCCAAACGTTTTGAGATTCGTCGACCACCTTGTCAATGAGAATCTCCATCTTGGTTCCGACCTGCTCTTCGCACCACGCGAAAGCGTTCGTTTGTTGAACTGCCATGAGCCGGTTGCGACGTTCTTTTTTGACGCGTTCTGGCAAGTGTTCGGGAAGCTTGGCGGCGGGCGTATCGGCCTCAATGGAATAGGTAAATACCCCGACTCGTTCGAAACGCATTTCGGCCACGAACTCTTCGAGTTCATCGAATTGTTCGTCCGTCTCGCCAGGAAAGCCTGTGATCATGGTCGTTCGCATGACCAGGTTCGGGATTCCTTGACGCAACTTGGTTACCAGTTCATACGTTTTGTCGCGAGTCACTCGACGCGCCATTCGCTTTAGCATGGTGTCGTTGATGTGTTGGAGCGGCATGTCGATATACGGGACGATGCGTTTGGCATGGGCGATTGTGTGGACAAGCTGATCGTCGATATACATTGGATAAAAATACATCAATCGAATCCAGTCCAATCCATCGATCGCGTCCAATTGTTCGAGCAACTCGAAGAGCCGAGGACGTCCGTACAAATCGATCCCATAAAAAGTGGTATCTTGCGCAACCACGATAAGTTCTCGAACTCCGTTGTCGGCCAATTTCTGCGCTTCCTCGAGAATGCCTTCGATGGGCTTGCTTGCATGTTTGCCTCGCATCCGAGGTATGGCACAAAAGGTGCAGAGTCGATCGCATCCCTCGGAGATCTTGAGATAAGCAAAGTGCTTGGGCGTGACTTGGAGGCGGAGGTTGTCTGAAAGCGCACGGACAGGAGCTGGCCTGAAGATGGAGCGTTGTTCGTCCAGTCCATCCATGAACCGCTGTACAATGGTGGTGATTTCGTCGCGTCCAAACACACCCACCAGACCGTCGATTTCAGGTCTCGCCTCAAGGAGCGTTTCTTGCTGCCGTTCGGCCAAGCAACCTGTAACGATTACTCCGCGAATTTTACCTTTGCGTTTTAGATCGAGCATTTGGTCAATGGCTTCGAACGATTCCTTGCGAGCGTTGTCGATGAACCCGCATGTATTGATGACCACAAAATCACTTTTTTCGGGGTCTTGAACCAAGCTATAACCGTCTCGGTGAAGCAGACCGAGCATCTGCTCGCTGTCGACGAGGTTTTTGGGACATCCCAAACTGATGAAAGCGTACGAACCTTTGCTCGCAGCAGTTTCGCTTTGGAGCCTTGCCAGAGTATCGTTGGCAGCATCCTGGTTGGCGAGAATTGGTAAGGAACGCATGGATAAAACCGTGATGAATTTGGGCAGTCGAAATTAGGCGGTCGGGGAGCGCGTATGGCAACGCCCTTGGGCCGGTAACCGATCATAACAATCGAAACCATTGCGACTAGCGTAATTCAGGTTCCGAATGTAGCGATTGTCCGTTTCCTCAGGCATTTTCTTCAAAAGCGGCTCGTGATGCAGCATATTCATCCCACATAAGCGTATTGTGACGGTTGTATTTTCGACGGGAACAGAATTACGCTTGCAAAAGACCAAAATAGGATTTGACAGGGCATTTTCTCGTCGATCTAGCATTAGTGCGAGCGACTTGCCCCAGGATGGGACAAGCCATGGCACGGGGTCTACTCCTGGAGGAGGCCTCCGACAGTGTGGTAATGGATGCCACGTCTAGGACGGACGTTTTAAGCAAGGAGCTTTCTGGTGAGAAAAACTTGGTTTCAAAGCCTCGCACTGACGTTGGGTGTTTGCACCCTTCCAGGCACAGCGATGGCACAGTATTCAATGAGCAATTCAGGTGCGGGACTTGCCGCCAGCTCGTTCAACGCTAATTCTAACACTGCGGGTAATCGCGGCTACCCAGGAATGGCGCAAGGGCAAGCGAGTCTTGCAGCCTACGCCCAAAATGGGGCTGTCGGCAGCGGACTGAGCGGCGGGAACGCCCACGTTCACGTTCCAGCGGTTGAGAATCCCATACTGAATACTCAGTATCAGTCGGTTCCCCACTATTCGGCACCGGCGGCGCAGCCCTACGAACAACAGCCGATGACTTCGGTGCAACCGAGTGTTCAACAACACGCACCTATGGCTAATGCTGCAACGACGGTGAGTTCATGTCCTGCTTGCAGCTCAGGAAATTGTGCGACGCACGGGGTGGGTATGCCCTCCGGACAAGTGGTAACGACAACCCCTAACTACGGAGCAGTTGGCTACGGAAGCGCGGCTAGTTGCGTTGAGCCTATGGTCAACTACGGGCCGTCGATTTCATCGCCGTCGCCGTGGATCTTCGGAGCTAGCGGACTGCTGTTCAATCGAATCGACACCCAAACGGTTCGATTGACGAGCGACAGCACCAATCCGGATAACCCACTGTTAACGACGACGGACGCGAAAATGCGAGCTACCGGCGGCGTTCAGTTTTCGGTCGGACGGTACTTCGGCTCCGGACGCTATGCATTGGTCGGCTCGTATTGGGGGATCTTCTCGAATCCTCAGACGGCCGCAGTTCAAGCGCCCGTCGGTGGAAACTTGCGATCGAATTTGCCATTCACGTTGAGCGGCCCGAACGCTTTGGCCCCCTATGGTATCGAGATGCCGGGACAAAACGTGTACAACTGGTACGATGGGGCATTCGCTCATAGAATCCGTCGCGACCAAGAGTTTCATAACGCCGAATTAAACCTGTTTTCATTCGCATTGGGGGGAGGAGCTCGCCAACCCTACGCAGGCGGTGCAGGTGGCATGGGTGGTGGAGCTGGGTTAGGCGGCGGTCGGCTGCGAGGAATGGCTGGCGGTGCATTTGGCGGTGGCGGTGCTTGCGGCAGCAGTGGCGACTCGTGCCAATCCTCTTGCGAACCAACCGCATGCGCAAGCTCCTGTGGACCAACAGGGCCCTGTGCACCTTGGTTCGGGGCTCAATGCAGCAAGCTTCGCCTCAACATGTTTGGAGGGGTTCGATGGTTCCGATTCCGCGACTCGTTTGAGTACGCAACCAGCGAAACCGACAATATCTATGGCACTACCGCCGATGATTTTTACTATCGTAATGGTGTCACCAACGACTTAGTTGGTTTCCAGTTAGGCACGCTCGCCAATTGGTGCACCGGAACGCGAGTGAACTTGTTTGCTGGAACTAGCTTTGGGATCTATGGCAATCACATTACCGCCGATACGCGCGCTGGTACGACTGACACTGCCGCAACCATTGTTTCGGCCAACTCGTTCAATGGTCGAGCATACGATTACAGCAATACGCTAAACGATATTGCGTTCCTAGGCGAAGGCAATCTTGGAGCCGGTTTCCGAATCAGCCGAGGTTGGACTGCAAACTTGGGGTACCGTGTTGTTGGAGTCAACGGCGTGGCAACGGCGGTTGGGCAAATTCCTAGGGACTTTTCTCTGGGTAACGACCTGAATCGAATCAACAACTACAACAGCTTGATTCTGCATGGGCTCGTTGTAGGCGCCAATTACAACTTCTAAGCGCCCCATCGTTCGTCCAAAAATCCAATAAGACCCTTCGAATTCTCGAAGGGTCTTTTCGTTTTGGCCCTCTCATTGGGTAGTGGATCTTGTTAAAGATCCTGCAGCATCGGGGATCTTTGATTGACAAGATCCACTACGCCCAGACGCTGATCCTGCAGTTCGCCTTGGTCCGAGATCTAGGAATTGGATTTCTTTGCAGCGATCCACATCCTTACCAATTCGGTCAACCGCTTCGCTCCCATTTTTTTCATCGCTTTCGCTCGCCTGGCCTCGACGGTTCGAATCGCGACATTCAAACTCAATGCGATCGACTTATTCATCTCGCCACAAACAACTAACTCAACCACCTGACGCTCGCGATCTGACAGCGTCGTAATCCGCTTACGGATCGCCTCTAAATCCAAAACGGATTCCATCGGATCGAGCTCATTCACATTCGATAGCCGTTTGACCATTCCAACCACGCCAATAGGAATATCATTGTGCAATACCAAGCGTCGCCAAACCTGAACTTTGATTGCTAATCCTTGATCATTCAGAATCTCGACCTGAATGGTTTGGACCCGATTGGGATCCAACACGTGATCCGGAGCTTCCAATACATTATTCCAGGGGTGATCGGTGAATAGATCTACTTTTTTGTTAAGCCATGTAGACTCGCGAATTCCTAACACGCGGAACGACGACTCACTTAGGTAAATCAGTCGTCGATCCATGTCATGGGTGAAAAAGACGAATTCAGCATTAGAGCCGCTGGCTAACAATGGCAAAGCGACTCCATGGTTGCTCAATATTTCTTCAGCCTCGCGAAAAAAATCAGATTTCACTTGATTTGCTGCCACCCCGCTCGGCTCAAATCTCTCAGTTTCGATGGATGCGTTCCCCATATTCGAACTTCTCTCCGTTTCCAATAGCGAAGAGCAAAGGATAAAGTGAACCACGTTGGAACACTACATCGCAACGATTTATATTCCACAAATGTTAAGAATTGAAAGGCTCAATAGCACCCAACGGGAGGGATTTCGGATAACCACATTCGATGCCTTGCAACTTTCTGGGGAATCGCACGAGGCGACCGCAAACGTGTTTCATTTGAATTGTCTTTCGCAATCGCAATAAATGGCAATCAGAAAGCACCGAGCTAGGCTTTTTTTGCTAACGCAATTTGCCTCGCGCACGATTCGGTGCAACAGTATGGTGACGATGATAAGCGATCGTGCGAATCCCGCCGCGACTCCAGTCTCGCGGTGAAAGTAGCTAAACGTTGCTGCGGCATGAGGGCACTACGCAATCGCTTATCTTTGTTTATTCCATGGTCCGTCGATAATGCTATTTTGACGGAACGAACAAATCAAGGACGACTATCTACAAGGGTACTTCCCATGCGACGCATGATGCACGCAGTGGCCTTTTTGCTGCTATCCGCTTCGTTTGCACAAGCTCAAACAAAACTGCGGACACTTCCTCCGCTTCCTCCAGAACCGACCACCGGCCGATCCGTTTTGGTAGACGAGACACAGCCCAACGATTCGATCGAATTGAGCGAATCCCAGGCTCAAAGCGTTTCCACTAGGCATTCAGCCCCTTTGGCAGCAGCTCACGAGCCTACCGAGCTGATGGCGATGGAGTCTGATCGGCCCTACTCGCAACTTGCATCCTTTATGAATTGCTCGCAAGCAAGCCCAAACCTTTGGACGAACTACGCTTGCGAACGTTCCGCGATCATCGCTCGCATCAATCAACATGTCGATGGTCAGTGTGGCTGCTCGGATTCGAAACGCTGCCTACACGCCACCGCATCAAGCCCCTGTGGAGATGCCGACTGCGGTCCTAAGTTAGGAAACGGCCAATTGCGGAATCGCTACAAGCCGTCTTTTGCGACGCTGCACAGCGCTACGTCGGACTCGTGTGGGCCGACATGTGGTCAAACCAGCGCATGTGGATCGAATGGCGGTTGCGGCAACTCCGGTTGCTCGACATGCAACGCAAACGCCGCTGGAAACCAAACGTTTCCAGCATCAGCCAAGCGCATCAGCCCAATTCTTATGGCCAAGCCGTCTCGGGTACCGGGCTCCGAATTAATCATTCAAAGGGCCGCGTTGCCGATGCCGGTCACCACACCGCAGTTTGAAGCGCGACGCTAAGCACCACTAAAATGTTTTCAAGGGTAGGGCGAATCTCCTGCCGAACTGTGCTGAGGTATGGTTCAGCGAGAGATTCGCCCTTCCGTTACTTTCGACACATCTCGCGAAGCCCAGCACGAAAGACATCAAGCACCGTAATCCTACTCATTGAAATGGTACTCCCACTCGAAGTTCGGCTGGGTTAACAAGTAGGAGTACTGCAGTAGCTGAATACGAGTACGATAAACAGTGTCCTCCCTTTCCACTCGCTATTACTAACCGCCGATTTGGTACATGGCCCGTTCCGGTTGCTGGAAATCGCTGCTCGAAATTCCGTGAGAAGCGTATTTTTTGCGAATGCAGTTCATCGCGATATCATGGATTTGTTTGTCGGTTGCCCCAGCATCGCAAGCCGACTTCACATCCCATTCTTCACGTCCAAAAAGACAATTTCTAAGCTTGCCATCGGCGGTCAATCGAATGCGGTTGCATGCATGACAAAAAGGATGAGAAACGGGATCGATGAAGCCGACTCCGCCTTGACCATCTGCAAACGTCCAATCGTTGGAGGGTTGAGCAGGATCCCTACGCGGTACCAATGACAAGCCGCCAAAATGCGACTCGATGATCGAACGCAACTCCTGGCCGCTGACCACTTGGTCTTGACTCCATTGTCGATCTGCATCCAGCGGCATGAACTCGATAAACCGGATGAACAAGTTGCGTGCACGAGCGAATTCTACGAGCGGTAAGCAATCTTGAAGGTTGATTTCTCTTAGCAGGAGCGCATTGAGTCGGACCTTGAGACGGGTCGATACTGCGGCATCGATGCCATCGAGCACTTGTCCCAACCCATCTCGCCGTGATATTTGTTGAAATGCGGGCTCTCGCAACGTGTCGAGCGAGATGTTGATGTGCGTTAAGCCCGCCTTTTCGAGCGCAACGACTTTGTCCGCCAGCATCATTGCATTGGTCGTAATGGCGATTTGTTCCAGGGACGCGATGCTGGCCAATCTCGCGACGAGTTGCTCCAGATTGGGCCGCATCAGCGGCTCGCCTCCGGTAAGTCGAACTTTGCGAATCCCCGATCTTGCCAAGACACTTACGATTCGGACAATCGAATCAAAAGAAAGCAATCGTTGCTGAGGCAAGAAGCCAGACACGATTTCTGGCATGCAATAACGACAACGGATGTTGCATGCGTCGGTGACACTCACACGAAGCGATTCGTGGATCCGCCCAAAGCTATCCACCAGTTGAGACAAGGGTTCGAGGCCAGTCGCTGACGTCGTTTGCGTATTGGAGTTAACAAGCGTCATGTGTTCGTTGCCGGATGAATCCATTTGGGAGCTTGAGCTGCAAACCACTCTTTTTTCCAAATTGGGACCTGCTGTTTTAATTCGTCGATTAGCCATTGGCCCGCCTCGAATGCATCCTTGCGATGAGGCGTGCTGACCACCACCGCGACGCTCGCCTCCTTGACCTCGACTCGCCCCAATCGGTGGACGATGTTCACCGATCGAATCGGCCAACGCTGACAAGCCATCGATTCCAATTCTGCAAGTTTGGCTAACGCCATTTCCCGGTACGCTTCGTATTCGAGGTAGGCAGTCTCGGTCCGTCCCGATGCAGGATTGCCTGTCCAACGGCGAGTGGTTCCCAGAAAAACCACCGTCGCACCACAAGAATCTTCGCTTGATTCCGCGATCAACCGGCCAATAGGTATTGGGCCATCTACTAGCTCAACCATAAAATACTGCAATGTGATATCGAGGCGAAAACGCGAACCGATCCGACACTTAGTCTAGTCGATTTTTAGCAGTATGTTAGGCCGATTATGCGCAATCCCATCAGCGTGAAGATACAACGCAAGGACCTCAAGTTTTTGGGCGCCTGTGCAGCGGAGCTTGGGCTGGGCTGCATCGCTATCGGATTGGGCTGGATGTTCGGGCTGGATCCACGCAATCGAATGCCGTCGATGCTAGATTTCCCTGGAATCGCAATGGGAGTTGGCATGGGTGCCATCGCAGGTGCACTCCTCGCATTTTTGATGATGTTGGTCCCGAAGATCCCGTTCGACGCAATCCAATCGTTCAATGAAAAAACCGTTCGTCAACTCGTTCGCTTGCTCAACGATTTTTCCACACCGCAAATGATTGCAGTTGCCTTGACTGCGGGCGTGGGCGAGGAATTATTGTTTCGAGGGTGGTTAATGCAAGCCTTGACTGGCAACATGCGTCATTGTTCCTGGGAGGAAAACGCAGTTGGAATCGCCATCAGCTCATTGGCCTTTGGTTTTGCACACCCCATCAACTGGACTTACGTTGTGCTTGCAACCCTGATGGGTAGCGTCTTTGGGATCTTGTATTGGTACTTTGATAACTTGCTGGTCCCAATCGCAGCTCATTGGATTTACGACGCGATCATCATGATTTGGCTCATGCGAAGTCAAAAAGCCCCAGAGTAAAACGATTGTCTCAATCGTTTCCCATTGGGGATGGAAGTAGTGGATCTTGTTAAAGATCCTTGAACCACAGGACCTTTAACAAGGTCCACTACCCAAAAATCTAACGTCCACTACCCAAAAATCTATTCTGGACAAGGGACTAATGCGTCTTCTACGCCATGCTTAGTTTCCCTCGATTTTTGAAGTCTTGAGCCCTCGTTAGAAAATTGTTCGAGTTTTCTGAAAGGTTTAAGGACTTTGCGTATACCTGCTTTCGAATGCCAACTGGCAGGAAGTTCAGGGGCCAAACGTAACGACTGCGGACCAACGAAATAGTCGCGAGCCTTCGGAAGATATACACCATTGTTTTAATTCTCAGAGGCAAATATGTCACGCAATCCCTCTAATCGCTTGCAAACGTTGTTGTCTGTTATCCGCCGTCGATCGGGACGCCAAGCACTTAAGCGTGCGTACCATCGCACCTATTTGCATCCTAGCCTTGAGCAGCTAGAGCCCAGGCAGTTGTTGGCAATCGATTTGCCAGCTGAGATCTTGGTTGGGCGCACGCTTTCGGCTTACAGTTCGAACGATGTGCAGAATAGCCAGCTCAAGCTCACTTATTCGGTTTACAACCAGCGGGAGGTTCCGATCGATGACGTGCGTTTAACCGATACGCTTAAGCCCGGCGTGACCTTCGTCGAGGGCTCACAACCTCCCGATCAGAATGGGCAGGATTTTGCATGGAGTCTTGGGTCGATTCCGGCTTATGGTCGCGCCAGCGTCGAGATAACCGTTTCACTGGCCGCCAATATATTGCAGCTTGACGAAGGTGCTCAGGTTTTCGCTACGGTCGACGCCGGAGTCGCCACTGACGATGCCCCGGCGGCCATACTGCGAAGCTCTCCGATCACGGCTGCAGAGCTCGCTTCGACCATCGACGCAAATACAACAGATCCCGTCATCCAAGAAAAAGCGGCGGAACTGGATTACGACCCCGCGAGCATCTTCGCGTATCTGCGTGACGAAGTGGGCTACGAATCGTACGTCGGCTCTTTGCGCGGAGCGCGCGGCACAATCTGGTCGGAGGCAGGAAACTCATTGGATGAAACCAGTCTCGGCGTGGCATTGTTCCGCGCATCGGGCATTCCCGCGCGCTATGCCCACGGCACGCTATCCGATGCAGATACCCAGGCGCTGATTCTCAGTATGTTCTCTGAGCCAACGCAGATCGTCGGCTATCTGGCACCTGGAACTGAAGTCGCCGATCCTGCCAACGATCCGACGCTACTCGCCGAGACGCGCGACCACTATTGGCTTCAGATCGACGTCGGTGCGGGCTTCCTGGACGCTGACACTTCCGGTTTGCCTGGCAGCGGCATTGGCACTTCGTTCACTACTACCAACGACACTTTCAATGAGGTCGCCGACGCCTTGCGGCACAAGGTAAGAGTCTCGCTTGAGGCAGAGACCTATAGCCAAGCACAAGGCGCATTCAACGGTGGCAATGCGATCACAATCTCGCGGGTTTTGGATCGCACTTGGAATGCCGTCGATCTCGTAGGCAAGCCATTGTCGGTATCCCAATTTGTGACGGACGATCCGCAGGGCGGATTGGTGTTTGTGTCTCGATCGCTGACCTACACGCCCTATTTCCTGCTTGGCGATACCACCGACCCCAACGGCTTGGGCGACGAGATCTTTACCGGAACACCGTTTCAAGAGCAGCTAACGAACTTTCCACTTGGAAGTCAGATACTCACCGGCCTGAAATTGAGTATGGATCTAGCACAACCCGGCGGCCAGACCGAGCATCACGAACGCATGCTGGTGGACAGGATTGGATACGCCAACCGTCAGAGCGGCACCAGCGCAAACCTCGCCGTTGATTCCAACGGCAACGCAGCTTTGAACGTTGCGGACGTATTCACGCTCAACGTACTACCGGGAAGAACTGACCCGAACGACCCGGTGCAACTCTTCAACCGGGTCATGAGTGCGCAAGATCAACTGAACAGTCTGCTAGAGACCCAACCGCCGGGATTTGTGGATCAGTTGCGCTCGCTCATGATCGATGCGACGCGGCTATTGAGCCTGCGAAATAATCAAGCCTCAGACGTGATGACGGTTGCGCTGGCGAAACAATTTCGGCTTCGAGCCTACGAAGACCAGCCACGCTTGGTCATCGCGACTGGGAGGGTTTATCCCGGTTCGCCGACCGTACCGGGTAGACTCGCTTTTAGTCTCGATCTCCGGCGTGATGTAACCCGCGCGGTCGTCGCACCTGGTCAACCGATCTACATGGAACCATCGTATCAGATCCTGGGCGGTCAAGTTATCACCTTGATCGAGCGCGAAGTTATCGCCTCGACCGTAGCACCCGAGGATGCCTCGACGATCATCAATACTTGGACGGTCTTTGAAAATGCCGTAGCCCAGCATGTTCCAATCGTCATGTTCCTTCCGAATGACGCACCGTTGATCCCGTCGAGAATGGTGGCGTCCCCGGAGGCTCTCGCCCGAATCACCGTCAGCTTGCAGTCTGGGAATGCTGTGTTGGTTCCGGCTCGACCTGTCCAGGTCGGAGCGACGGAGACGACAGCGTGGTTTGAAACCAATGTGGCAACCGGTCAGACAATCGGCGTGACCGAAGACGGAGGTCACAACGCTGCTCCGGAATATGTGTGGTTACTAGCAAAACTCACAGCATTCACCTTTGGATTTGCGGCGGGTTTCGGTTTCGGACTTCGTCTACTTGCAATCAAATTCCCGGATCTAAAACCAGCTATTGCCAATTACGTTAATACAGTCGGCAACGCCGCATGGGGAGGTACGGTCGCCGGTGGTGTTGGTGCTCTTGGTAATCCAATCGCTGGTGGATCACTCGCGGCGCTCTCAGGCGCTTACGCATCAGGACTCGGATTCGGGTGGTCGGTGGCAGGTCTGGGCGCCAATCTTTTCGGTTCGAAAGACCCACCTGCTGAAGATGCCGTCTGGGAACTTCTAGGTGACTTGAA
Source organism: Pirellula sp. (assembly GCA_040080875.1). Lineage (GTDB taxonomy): Bacteria > Planctomycetota > Planctomycetia > Pirellulales > Pirellulaceae > JBKCUI01. The sequence goes on along the minus strand of JBEBHM010000047.1, from coordinate 2,402 downwards.
CCCGCCTAACCGGGATACAGCAACGAGAACTATCCCAACCGCTTCTGGACTATCCCTCCGTCTTCAGACGAGTACGCCGAATGTCTCCACCGACCAGAATACCCCGGTTATGGTTTCCTTCACTCTCGAATCCGAACTCGCGGGAGACTACGAACTCACGGCGACTGGTCCCGAGAATTGGCTGGTCCGCTTTGACGGCGACTCGGTTGAGATCACACCGGCCCCTGGAACACAATCTGGCACGGGAGCGGTCCGACTCGTGGCACGATCCAAATCGAACCCGGCTCTTGTGTCGCGAATAGAGATCGCGGTGAACGTGACACCGACGCAACCCGGCGTGACTCTAGCGGTCGAGGCCGATCCGCTGTTGACGGTCAGCTATCTGGGCGCAGAACTTCCAACGGCGTACACCGCGTCGTTCAGAAATCTGGGCGCCGATGCGGATCAGTATTCGCTCTCCGTGTCCAACGTTACGCACGGTTGGGAAGTTCTGTTTACCGACAACGAACTGACGTTGCCAGGTGGTGTCACGGGACTTCTCGGGGTTTACCTTCGTCCAACTGGCGCCTCGATTCCACTGCCGGGAACCTCTATAACCTTCAGCTTAACAGTCACAAGCCAAACCGATCAAGCACGAACGCAGGTTCAGACCATGTCGTTGGTCATGCCTGAGGTACGAACGACACGTTTTTCGAATTCGGTATCGTTGGCAGGTGCCCTCCCCGGCACAACCTACGACGGAACGATCCAAGTCCGTAACTCAGGTAACGTCCAAGAAACCGTGACGTTGTCCGTTGAGTCTTTTGTGGATGGGGTAAGTGTGGCGGGTTTCCCTCAACAACTCACGCTCGCACCTAACGAATCGATCGATGTGTCGTACTCTTTGGCCATTGCGAATACGATTCCGCTGAATACAACAGGGATCGTACAATTCCGGATCACGAGCTCAACGGTTGGCGTACCGCCGAGCAGTGCGTTCAATCTCACACTTCGCATGGTAGTCCCTGGGGCTGAAGCGATTTTGATTGCGACAAACACAGCAGTTCAACTTGGCAAGATTGAACTTTCAGACCGGCTCGACACATTAGCGTTATCACTTACTAACCTCGTTGGTAATCCCACCGATGTCCTAGCCAACAGCCAGGCTGTCGCGGCTCTCGATGCGGTCATCCGAATCATCGATGCTGATCCCATCCTTGGGTCATTCTATACAAGTGGTCTTGGGTTCGCCCGCGATCAAATCGCGAGCGCCACGACGATTACTGAAGTACAAGACGCGCTCGATTTCCTTGCCAGTCATCTCACGTCCATGAGCCAAACTCTGACAGAACTTGTCGAACACAATTTTACCTTTGGCCTCGCGACCAACGTCGTAACCGCCCTGCCTGGCGTGCCGGCTCGCTTCCCGATTTTGCTCGAAAACAATGGTACACAAGCCACAACTTTCGATCTCTCTGTGGGAGGGTTCTTGCCTTTTGATACCACGGCTACCTTCAGTCAATCGACAGTGACGTTACAGCCTGGAGAGCGACTCGATGGTGGACCGAGTGGCGTGACACTCGAACTTTCATTTACGGAGAGTCTGATTTTCCCAACTGGATTCACGGTCATCGCGACTCCACAGGAAGCACCATCGCTTACACAGCAGGTCTCGGCCTCCGTGGCCGTGCGAGCGGAATTCATTCAAGTCGCAACCGTAACGCCATCTCCCGCTTTTACGGAGCCAGGTGGTTCGGTGGCGATCTCCGCTCGGATTCTAAACGTCGTCAACCGCGAGCAAGTGGTACTTGTTTCCTATCGTGTCACGGATTCGAACGGATCGACCGTATTCACGTCAGCATCTCAGGCTGTCACACTCAACGTGCGGTCCTCGCTCACGGATGTGGCCTTGCCCGCATTCGACACCACCTCACTGGCTCGCGAGGATTACACGGTTACCGTGTCGGTAACGGATGCCTCGGGGGCATCTCTGCCGGGTGGTTCGGGACAAGCTACCTTGCTCATCGGCACACCGGTTTCTGCAACGCTCACGGTCTCGCCTGACTCGCTGCTATCGCTAGACAGCTTCGTTACCAACACATTGCGACTGGATGCTCAGACGGTCATGCCCAATCCGTTGACGCTGCTCGGCCAAGTGCAAACCCTGCCGACGGCAACCACGATTCTTGTCAACGGCAACATCGCGTACGTGGCGGGGACCAATGGCATCGACATCGTCAATGTTGCCAATCCATCGGCTCCGCAAGTCGTTGGCACATTCGGTCAAGGGCAGATCGTGCAGGGCGGCTTCACCGTCGTGCGAGCCTTCTCTGGTGATCGGATCATCGTCGCAACTCGAGGTACGCTCAATGCCGCTACATTTACCTTGTTGACGTATTCCATTGCGAATCCCACTGCCCCGG
>JBEBHM010000046.1:0-20286 GCA_040080875.1 Pirellula sp. | reverse complement strand
TTGGCGCTCCAACAGTTTGCCGTTCAGCATTTGATCAAGCACCGATTCGTCCCGGTATCGACTCCCGACGTTGCCAATACGGAAACACTGCATGGTATAGGATACATCCCTAGAGGCCCCGAAACACAGATTTATAGCATCGAGAACACAGACCTTAATTTGGTCGCAACGGCTGAAATCACGCTGGGAGGGATGTACGCTGGCCAAGTGCTGGATGCGGAAACATTGCCCCTCAAACTTGTTGGAATCAGCCATTGTTTTCGAACGGAAGCCGGGGCAGCAGGTCGAGCCTCTAAGGGCCTATATCGTGTGCATCAGTTCACCAAAATCGAAATGTTCGCTTTCACGTTACCGAGCCAAAGCGATGCCGTCCACGAGGAATTGAGGCTATTGGAGTGCGATTTGTTTGATCAACTCGAAATCGCCTATCGCGTGGTCGATACAGCCACAGGCGATCTTGGCGGACCAGCTTACCGAAAATACGACTTGGAGGCGTGGATGCCAGGCAGAGGCGATGGCGGAGAGTGGGGGGAGGTCACGAGCACTTCCAATTGCACCGACTATCAAGCCCGTCGTCTCAACATTCGCTCTAAAACCAGGAATGAAAAGGGAACTCACCTAGTCCACACGTTGAACGGTACCGCGATTGCCATTAGCCGTGCCATTATTGCGATCATGGAGAATCATCAGTTAGCAGACGGGCGGATTCGCGTCCCTAAAGTTTTGCAGCCCTGGATGGGAAAAGAAGTCATCGGCTGATTTTATCGCAACGTAGCTTGTCAAAATTAGGCGAATGGGTACACTTCAGTACGATTTCCAGTCGATTGCCTGGAAAATATAGCATTACTGAAGTGTTGCTGGTACCCGAAATGACGGACACGCCAATCAAATATTCCGAAGCCCCAGTTCGACCGGTGGATCAACTGGTATTGGATCTATTGCGGCGCGAAGAGGGTCTTTCGGTTACCGATTTGATGGAGCGCCTTGAAGTCACAGCCACGGCCATTCGCCAGCGGTTAGATCGGCTAGAGGAATCGGGTTTTATCGAGCGGCGCAAGCAGAGCGTTGGGCGAGGCAGGCCATCCTACAACTATTTCTTAACCGATTTAGGTTGGAGGCAGGCCGGAGTCACTTATAGCGATTTCGCAATATCGATGTGGAATGAGATTTGTTCCTTATCCGATGCCAGTCTCAAGACATCGCTCATCGACTCCATCTCGCACCGAATGGGACACAAGTTTCGCGAGATGATGCCGGACGCTCCGCTGGAGGAACGCATGCGGATGATGGCTGGCCTATTGTCGAATCGCAAGATACCGACCTGCATCACCAGCGGGATGGGGTTGCCTGTACTTGAGGTTCAGGCATGTCCTTACCCTGATCTAGCTGGAAACAATAGCGACCGAAGCGTTTGCGCCCTGGAGACCAAAGTCATCAGCGAGGCCTTAGGGCAGGACATGGAGTTATCTCAGTGTCGGCTCGACGGTCATAGTTGTTGTCAGTTCAAGCCGACATCGCTTGCCGTTGCCCACTGATACATCCACCGATACTTAGAGCGTTTACCAACAAGATTAACCACGAATTGGATTTGATAGTCGATGACCCATATTCTGAAAATAGAAAACCTGCATGTGGCCGTAGAGGGCAAGGCAATCTTGCGCGGCGTGAACTTGGAAATAAAATTCGGTGAGACGCACGCATTGATGGGTCCGAACGGATCGGGCAAGAGCACGCTCGGACTAGCCATCGCCGGCCATCCAAACTACGAGATCACCGAGGGGAGCATCACACTCGACGGAGCCGACGTGACCGAGTGGGAAGCAGATCAGCGAGCGCGTTCGGGAATCTTTATGGCATTCCAGCGCCCGATCGCCATTCCTGGAGTAAAGACTGCGGACTTCTTGCGGCATGCGACCACCAACGTTCGGCGTCCAGATCGCAAGGAAGGGGAAGAGCTGATTTCGATGCGAGAGTTCCGAAGGGAACTTAAGTCCAAGATGGAGCAACTGAAAATCGACCCTGAGTTCGCCCGCCGATATGTCAACGATGGTTTTTCTGGCGGTGAAATGAAGCGAGCCGAAATCTTGACGATGGCTATGTTGTCTCCCAAGTTCGCAATACTTGATGAGACCGATAGCGGCTTGGACGCGGATGCAGTGAAGCTGGCCAGCGCATCGATTGCTGAAATTGGACGCGACAAAATGGGTCTATTGATCATTACGCACCACGACAAACTATTGGAACACAACCCGCCACAGTTCACCCACGTCATGTTGGGAGGACGAATCGTGGAGACAGGTGGCGTAGAGCTTGCACGTGAGCTTCACGACCACGGCTATGAACGTATCCGAAGAACTTACCCGGATGCGGAAGAGGCCAATCAGAAAATGCTCTCCAAAGAAGAACCTGTCGCGGTGTAAGCCCAACCGATACACTTTAACCATAGATCGAAACCAATGTCTACAGATATCGCCTCCTCCGACTCCATCGGAGAAATCAACAAGTACGATTTTCGAACCGAAAGCAAGGCCTTTTTTAAGGCTCGCAAAGGCATCGACGCTGAAATCGTTTGCCAAATATCGGAAATGAAAAACGAGCCGGATTGGATGCGCCAATACCGACTCAAAGCGCTGGATATCTTCAACGCCAAACCGATGCCGACCTGGGGCGGTGACATCGATATCAATTTTCAAGATATTTTCTACTATCTCAAACCGACGGACAAACAAGGTCGCACGTGGGATGAAGTCCCTCAAGAGATCAAAGATACGTTCGACAGGCTTGGCATCCCCGAGGCAGAGAAGAAATTTCTATCGGGCGTAAAAGCACAGTTCGAAAGCGAAGTGGTCTACGGTTCTCTCAAGCAAGACTTAACCGATCAGGGTGTTATCTTTACCGATACGGATTCGGCCGTCCGCGATTATCCCGATTTGGTGCAAGAGTACTTCGGCAAGATTATTCCGTCGACCGACAACAAGTTCGCGGCCTTGAACTCGGCCGTTTGGTCGGGTGGTTCGTTCATCTATGTCCCCAAGGGAGTCAAAATCGAGTTCCCGCTTCAGGCATATTTCCGGATCAATGCCGAGAGCATGGGCCAATTCGAACGCACTTTGATCATCGTCGACGAAGGCGCTTCGGTGCACTATGTCGAGGGATGCACGGCTCCCATGTATTCGTCCGAGTCGCTTCACTCGGCGGTGGTGGAAATTATTTGCAAACGAGGCAGTCGTTGCCGTTACACCACCATCCAGAATTGGGCAAACAACATTTATAACTTGGTCACCAAACGTGCCGTCGCATATGCGGACGCGACGATGGAATGGGTCGACGGTAATCTCGGCAGCAAGCTGACCATGAAGTATCCAGCGGTTTACATGATGGAACCGGGCGCGCGCGGCGAAATCCTTTCGATTGCATTTGCGTCCAAGGGGCAGCATCAGGATGCGGGCGCCAAGCTTGTGCACTGCGCTCCGAATACCACGGGGCAAATTATCAGCAAATCGATTTCCAAGGGCGGCGGTCGAAGCAGTTATCGCGGACTGGTCAAAGTCGAGAAAGGGGCCAAAAAATCCAAGTGCAACGTGGTCTGCGATGCCTTGATTCTCGACGCCAAGAGTCGAAGCGACACCTACCCTTACATTGAAATTTTGGAGCAAGACGTCAGCGTCGGACACGAGGCGAGTGTTTCACGTATCGGCGAGGAACAGATGTTCTATTTGATGAGCCGTGGCCTATCCGAAGCGGAAGCCAGCACCATGATCGTTAACGGGTTCATTGAGCCGTTGGTCAAGGAGTTGCCGATGGAGTACGCCGTCGAGATGAACCGATTGATTCAATTGCAAATGGAAGGATCGGTAGGCTAGGATGACAGCAACTCTGAGTCGCAATGAAGCCGTTGCGTTCAATTCATCCGGCTTCGAGAAATTTTTGGAGCGCCGTATCGATCCGATTTGGATCACGCAGGCCCGTAAGGACGCGTGGACCGTGTTCGAATCGATGGATTGGCCCAATCCTCGCGATGAAAATTGGATGAGGTCGGATCTGAGAGGATTTAAGCTGGATCGATACCAACCGACCAACGAAACGGTGCAACAAACAGTCGAAAATGCGCCGGTCCGATTGGTCGGCGGGGTGGATTTGGGCGGCTCACTGCGATCCGAAAATGGATTGGTTACGTCGGAATCGCTCGATGAAAAATACTCGGCCAAGGGAGTCATCTTTGGCTCGCTCAGTCGTTGCACTCGCGAGCACGCTGAAATCGTCAAGAAACATCTGCACGCGCAGCTCGACGTTCGAGCGGATCGGTTCGCGGCCTTGCAAGCCGCCATGTGGACCGATGGGTATTTCTTGTACGTTCCAAAGAATGTCATCGTTGACAAACCATTGCATATCCATGCGACAATGGCAGACGGTGCAGTTGACTTAACGCACGCTTTGATCGTTCTCGAGGAAGGAGCCGAAGCCACGGTGCTGTTCGAGTCGAGCAGTTCGACGGCCCAGTCGGGTGGTTTTCATTGCGGCGCATTGGAAATGGATCTTAACGCACGATCCAATTTGAGATTCGTTGGACTACAAGATTGGGGAACCAGCACGTGGCATTTCGCCCATCAACGAGCCAGTGTCAAGCAAGACGCTTGTTTGCAATGGACCATTGCAGCCATGGGATCTCGGTTTGCGCAAGTCGACCAAAGAGTCGCACTGGATGGGCCTGGGGCAAACAGTCACGTGAACGGCGTCATGTTTACTCGCGATCGCCAACACCTAACATACAACACGCTCCAACGTCACGCAGCCCCGCATTGCAGAAGCGATTTTCTGTACAAAGCAGTTTTGCAGGATCGATCCCGAACCGTATGGCGTGGCATGATCCAGGTCGACGCAGGAGCCGACAAGACGGACGGTTATCAACGCAATGACAATCTGTTGTTGAGCGACAACGCACGGGCCGATTCCATTCCGGGACTTGAGATCAAGGCCGATGATGTTCGATGCACCCACGGCAGCACCAGCGGTCGAGTCGACGAAGAGCTCATTTTTTACGCTCGGTCCCGAGGCTTTACGCGTGGGGAAGCGGTGCGAATGATCGTGACCGGGTTCTTTCAACAGATCTTTGATCGAATCACCATCGGCAGTGTTCGCGAGGCGTTGGGTGCTGCGATCGGTCGTCAAGTTCGTCAGTACGAATAGAAAGATGAACAAGTCCTACATGGTTTCGAAGACTAAAGATTTTCACTTCGCTTGCAAGTTGAGCGACCTGAAGCCCAACCAACCCAATACCTTTGAAATCGATGATCGGTTTGTCGTCCTCGTGATCGTGGACGGACAAGTGTATTGTGTGGAAGACTTGTGTACCCATGACGGAGGTACACTTGGTGATGGCGAGTTGCACGGACTCTGCCTCATTTGTCCTCGGCACGGTGCCAAGTTTGACGTTCGCAATGGACACGCGATGTGCATGCCCGCGACTGAACCTACGCTTTCCCACGAGGTAAAAATCCAAAACGACGAAGTCCACGTGCGAATTCGCGACGACATAACCCCTTAATATTCAGGCTTCAGACTTCAGACTTCAAGCTTCAGGGAGTCGAATCTAAAATCTAGATCTAAAATCTAAAATCTTCATTCCCTCAACCCTCAACCGTCAACCCTCAACCCATGGCCATTACCGAAGACCAAGTTCGCGACCAACTCAAACAAGTCATCGACCCAGAATTGTTTGTCAATATTGTGGACCTGGGTCTCATCTATGTTGTGGATATTCAGCCCGGCGATGAGGACAAAGAAAACGTCCACGTCGAAATGACCATGACTAGCCCAATGTGCCCTGCCGGCCCCCAGTTGGTAGCTAACAGCCGCCAAGTCATTGAGTCGATGGAGGGTGTAGGATCCGTTGAAATCAAAGTGGTCATGGATCCACCCTGGACGCAAGATCGAATGACCGAGGACGCACGCGATCAGTTAGGCATATTTTAGGTCCATGAGTTCTCAGACAACGTACGCGAATCTAGACGAACTGCGTAACGAATTCGAAGACTTAGAGACTGCCGAAGAGCGAATTCAGACCTTGATCGAACTCGGCCAGTCTCTGCCAGAATTCCCCGCCGAATTCGGTACCGAAGACTACCGAGTCGTCGGTTGTCAAAGCATGGTTTGGATTGTTCCTCGCTGGGACGGGGAGCATTTTCATTTCATGGCCACGAGTGACGCCCCCATGGTGCGAGGCTTGGTGGCCGTGTTGATGTCTGCCTATTCCGGCAAGACACCCGCGCAGATTTTGGCGGTTCCCATCGACGATTGGTTGCGGGAACTGCACCTTAAATCATTCTTGTCGCCGTTGCGGAGCAACGGATTGCATTCCATGATTCGAACGATTCGACGTTATGCTGAATCCAAATGTAGCAACGCGATCGTCATCGACCGAAAACAAAGCGTGGCTCCAAGCGACCTTGGGCCATTGCTCGGTCGAATCGACCAGATTCGAGCTGATTTTCCGATCCTAGGAAGAACCAATGCAGTTGGCATACCCGTGGCGTATCTCGACAATGCGGCTTCCTCGCAGCGTCCCAATTCTGTTATCGAAGCCATGTCGGCGTTGTATGGTGAACACTACGCCAACGTCCATCGCTCAGGCCACGAATGGGCAGCCAAAACGACGGAAAAGCTCGAAGCAAGCCGTCAGTCGGTGCAACGCTTCATGAATGCGGCCAAAAGCGAAGAAGTGATCATGACCGCCGGAGCCACGGCGTCGATCAACTTGATTGCCAACGCATGGGGCAATGCAAATCTTCAAAGAGGCGATGAAATCTTGTTAACTCAGATGGAGCATCATTCCAACATTGTGCCTTGGCATCAGTTGTGTGAGCGAGTCGGGTGCAGTATTCGATGGGTTCCTATTCGAAACGACTTCACCATCGATTTAGATCGCTTCGCTTCGTTGTTCACATCGAAGACCAAGCTGGTTTCATTCACAGCGGTATCCAATGTGCTTGGCACGATCAATCCCGTGAAGGAGATGGTTCGACTGGCACACAGACATGCCGCAGTGGCGGTGGTGGATGCTGCACAAGCGACGCCACATGGTTCGATCGATGTCCGCGAATGGGACGCAGAATTCGTAGTCTTTAGCGGTCACAAAATGTTGGCGTCATCAGGTGTCGGCGTATGCTACGGCAAACAAGCCATCCTCGAGGCGATGCCCGCATGGCAAGGGGGCGGAAGTATGATCAAAGCAGTTACGATGGACGGATTCACGTTGGCGGACCTGCCCCACAAATTCGAAGCAGGCACACCACCGATCGCCGAAATCGTTTCCTTGAAGCCAGCCATCGAATATTTGGAATCGATCGGCAACGAACGGATTATCGAATACGAACGACTGCTCGTGGGTAAAGCCAGCGAGGGGCTTAGCAAGATTGACGGAATCAAGATTTACTCCCCCGCTCTTGAAATCAAGAGTGGCGTGCTTTCCTTTTCCGTCGATGGATTTCACGGCGAGGAGATCGGTAGGATTCTTGATAGTCGAGGTATCGCCATCCGTGTCGGGCACCATTGTGCCATGCCGTTGCATTCGGTGCTGGGATGTTCGGTTTCGTGCCGAGCTAGCTTTTACTTGTACAATACGCTCGCGGAAGTAGATCGCTTCGTTGCTGCCGTTTCGGATGCGGTTCGATTGTTGAGAAGTTAGAGATAGCCAAGAAGTTAGACGGCTGAAATGCATCCCAATGGCGGAGCCCAACAGATCCTGTGACAAAAGAATGCCAGACAAAAGAATGTCAGACAAAAGAATGTCAGACAAAAGAATTGAAGACAAAAGAATGTCAGACAAAAGAATTGAAGACAAAAGAATGTCAGACAAAAGAATTGAAGACAAAAGAATTGAAGACTAAGGAATTGAAGACTAAGGAATTGAAGACTAAGGAATTGAAGACTAAGGAATTGAAGACTAAGGAATTGAAGACTAACTAAGGAATGTTCCGAACGGATCCTTGGGAGTCGCATTTTGCTCTGAAGGCATCGTGGCGTATACTTGGATGGTGCCCAGTCCTCAACTATTTGGTCAAGCGAACCAGAAACACTTGCACATCATGAACCGATTCCAAATCGCCGTCTTTGCCTGCATTCAAGTTGTATCGTTCGGTGCGTTGAATGCGGACGACTCCCAAGTTCGAAAGGCAATGATCGACAAGAGTGTTGCATTCCTTCGATCCTCTCAAGCGGAGGATGGTTCGTTCAGCAGCACGACGGGTCCTGGCGTTACCGGGCTTGTCACGTCGGGACTTCTATCGGCTGGTGTTCCAGAATCCGATCCCATAGTTGCCAAGTCATTGCGGTATCTTGAAGGAACTCGACACGATGACGGTGGATTGTATGCGCCGCAGTCGCGGCATGCGAATTACGAAACTTGTTTGGCGATGATGGCCTTTTCCAAAGCAAACTCCGACGGGCGCTATTCGGAAATGATTCAGCGCGCAGAGAAATTTGTTAAGCAACAGCAATGGGACGAAGGAGAAGGGCTCACGTCGGACGACCCAGCGTATGGTGGAGCTGGATATGGCAGTAAGTCGAGGCCCGATCTATCGAACACAACGTTCTTGATCGATGCTCTTAGGAGTGCAGGTTGCTCCGAAGAGGATGAAGCCATTCAGCGAGCGTTGGCATTTGTCTCGAAGTGTCAAAACCTTGAATCGCCGGCGAACCGTACGCCGTTTGCACCGCTCATCAACGATGGTGGATTTTATTACACGCCTGCCGCAGGCGGAGAGTCGTTCGCCGGAAAAGACCCCAACGGCGGTTTGAGGTCGTACGCTTCGATGACCTACGCTGGGCTAAAGAGCATGATCTTTGCGGGAGTCGAGAAGGACGACTATCGGGTCAAAGCGGCTAAGAATTTTCTATACAACAACTACTCGGTGACGAGCAATCCGGGCATGGGCACATCAGGGCTATACTATTACCATCAAACTATGGCCAAGGCGCTCGATGCATTGGGCGAACGAGAATTTCAGACCAAGGACGGTCCTCGCGATTGGAAGTCGGACTTGATCAAGCAGCTCTCCTCGACGCAGCAATCCAACGGCTCATGGACCAATACAGATGCACGGTGGATGGAGGGGGATCCCAATTTGGTGACAGGGTACGTTCTTTTGACATTGTCGTTTCTAAAGTAACCGAGTTGCTCCGCAACTCGGTTGCGGTTGCGGTTGCGGTTGCGGTTGCGGTTGCGGTTGCGGTTGCGGTTGCGGTTGCGGTTGCGTCCTGTCGTCGCCAGTTACACCATTCTTTGCCGTGCGGTCGCATGCAGGACGTTTGCCATGCCTGCGAGTTCTGTGATGGACTTGGATTGAGAATTTCGAGGTTGACGATTGGGACACTTAGTTCCAGGACCGCGTTGAGCAAACTAATACTACTGCGCAGAGTGGCGTTGAGTCTATTTTACAAACCGATCAACCGGTTTTGCGGAGCAAAACCGCCACATGTTGCGCTGTAGTACTAACCAATTAGCGCGATTCGGTGCGAAGGATCCCCAAAAGTCTTTTTGAACGCGAAATCGACAAGCGATGAAATTCCAAGCGGGACTTTCTTCGTATCTCAGTACCTCTCTGTTTGGCCCTTGAGTGGTGATTCGTTTGAGAGGGATTTTGATCCTTTCAAGCGTTTGATGTAGTGATTCTCTCCTAACGAGAATGCGTGTCGTACGTATCCGAGCCGTCGCATCAGCCGTTCGTTGAGCCGTTCGTTCGTTGCTTGACATACGACCGCTTGCACCTTTCGCATCATAGCAATTTCGTCGAGAACCGTGACGCCCTTGCAAAAGGTCTTGTATTGGGTCATCGGTCCAGAATGAGTGTAAAGCACCGCCATGAAGTCAGGCGATCGGATCGGAAAGGCATAGTAAAACCGGCAGACATCCGTCGGCAAATCCTTGAGGTATGCATCCCGCCATGTATCCCATTGCGAAGCCAACCAGGGCCACCATCGCCCTGAGATGGCCACCAAATGCCCTGCGTGCGTCTCTACTTCACCGTACCGCCATCGCAACAGTTTCCGGTCTGACGAGCAGTGTACGCTTCCTAGGCCAACATTTGCCCATCGTACTGATTTGAATTTACCCATTCCCAATTCTCATATTGAGAGCCTTTTCCAATCTTCCAAATTTTCGACTGCGCCTAGATGATTCGCTTTCTGTGCCTTAGAGTGTAACGAGTTGCAAACACACTTCACCCGAGAGGAAGTCTTGGAAATGGAAGCAACCAAGAATATTATCGAAGAGTTAGAAAGGCTTGAAGACTTGCGTGTCCGAGGGGCATTGGACGAAAGCGAGTTCCTGCAAGCAAAGCAGATTTTGTTGAATTCACAACCTGCCCCGTTGGAGACCGCGGCCCGTTTCGATTCTCACTTGTCGGCCATCGAACGCGAACAGTCCCTTGCGAGGATAGATCGCGAGTGGGAAATGGAGCGTCGACAATACTTTCTCCGCACAAAATATGGATCACGGAAGCCGTCTGTTTTCGGCGGCCTCTCGGCGATTGTAGTGGGTGCGGGTTTTGGGGCATTTTGGCTGGCGAGCGTTGCGATCATGGTGCCCTACCCAGTCAACATTCCATTCGTGTTGTTCGGATCGCTGGTCGTCGCACTTGCCGTCGGTTCTGGAATCAAATCGATAGTCAACGCTAATTCCCTGGCGAAAGCTGAGCGGGACCATCTCAAGCGACGAAATGAATTCTTGGCAGGGTAACTGTAACAAAACACGAGGGCTGTCATGGCGCATTTGCCTCAACCTTCGCAGCTTGCCATTTTCGCGAATTCGCGATGGCTTGGATCGATCCGAGCTGGTGTTGGGGTTGTTTCTGTGGCTGACTTTAATCTATATGCCAACTTTAAGGGATAAATTTGAGCTGCAATGGATTGCTGCGTGTCCTCGGTTGCAATTTTGGTTTGTGAAGATCGCAGTACATGGCTGTACGAAGCAAAGGGAAAAAGGAAGTCGTTCTCATCGACGCAGACTGGTTGCTGGGCGATGCAGGTCGTCCGACTCGACGTGTTGGATCGCAATTCGTCCATAGTGTGCTTTTCCTTTCTGCGGTTGCGGCATTCGTTTGGGCATGGCCGCACTTGTCTAAGCGGTGGCTCGAATGGGACTGGCAATCGCAACTTTCCGAGTCGGAACAACGTTCATCGGAGGACGTTTTGCCGATTCTGGTCGCACTGAATGACCTGAATCCCAACCAAAATGCTCCGCTGGTTGAGCAGTTGGCAAGCTTGGATATCGAGAAGCGATTGATTGCATTCCACTTGCTGCAGCAGAAGCTTGAACGCTGGAGCAAGAATCGGCCTACGAATTCGGAGTTGGAATCGTTGTGGGGCGCGCTGATGTCCATGCGCAACGCTCCGCCGGAATCGATCTTATTGAGGGGGCAATTGGCTGCGAGATTGACCCATTGGGTGGATGCGAGTGGGCCTAACGCGTCGAAATATCAAACTGGAATCGACAGCATGATCGCTGAGGCTTCCAGTTTTTCCAAGCCCATCATCAAACAATCGGCCCCGTTGGGAGCTGAATCTGGAGATTCCATAACTTCCGCAGTTCCCACAATCACCCCAGCTTCCAAAGCCTCCTCGTCGCTTGTGCCAGCCACGAGAATGAGAATCGGAGATACGGCTCCACCGTCGTCGGATTCAATAACGGATTCACCTTCCCTGGTACCGAGCCAGGGTACCTTGCAATCGGTTTCACGCGTACCTACCGAAACGGTGACAGCACCGTTGGGCTCGCAACCTCCGGCATATTCCTCAGGCCCGTCTTATAAGTTACCGCCCCCAAGAATCTCCGTGGGAACGTCAACCATTCCCAATGCCGTCGCAGTCAAACCGATTCAAGTAGTCAATCCGGCGCCGATGGTGTCCCTGGAAGAATTGGCATTTGGAAATGGAACGACCGAGCAGCAGCCTGATGCTGGCACTCTCTCGGGGCTTAACAACTTACCCACGGAAAAATTGCTGACACTGCTTGCCAGCACCCAACGAAAGCTGGTTCAGGAATCCTCGAACGAGTTAAAGCGACGAGGTATCTCGTCAGAACAACTTGAGCTTCTGATGGACTTGGCTCAAGGGGATGTCGAACGGCGGCTCGCCATGATGGAGCAGCTAAAGCATGAACCGGATACGTACGCGATTCAGGTGCTAGCATGGTTGGCCGAACAATCCGATGCCAAAGTCCGCCGCAAGGCGATCGCTTTTCTTGGTGCAATACCAACACAAGATGCTGTACGCAGTTTGCGCATGCTGAAGTTGCGTGAACCGGATGGACCGATTGCGGATCAAATCAGTCAGGTATTGTTGGCGGTTGGTACCAATGCAAATAGTCGACGTTAAAGGAATCTCCAAAATGTACAGACGCAACACAGCCTCGCGCATCGAATGGATCCGATTGGCTCTCTTGGCGGAATGCGTCTTGTTTGGTTCGATGGGGCAAGGTCTTCAGGCCGCAGAGCCGCAGATCAAGGCAAAGGGCAAGCAACTGCCAGCCTACGTGACTTCGAAATTCGAAAAGCCACGTGTGCGAAGCGTACACACCAACAAAGCTGTCGTCCGCTCCGGACCGGCCGACCAGAACTATTCGACACAGTCTCTCAGCAAAGGCCAAGTTGTCGATGTTTACATGGAAACATCCGATGGCTGGTCGGCGGTTCGACCTCCTGCCGGCAGTCATGACTGGATACCCGCCCATGTGGCGTATCTTTTGCCAGGCGGAAAAACGGCGGAAGTGATCGAGGAAGAAACTCCCTGCTGGATTGGGAGCGACTCCAAGGATGTGTCTGAGTTTCGCTGGGTCACTTCGTTAAAGAAATCGCAACTAGTGCAAATCCTCGGCGAGGAGAACCAATCTACTGACGACGGCAAGAAACAGTTGTGGTTCCGCATCGCGCCGCCTCAAGGAGAATTCCGTTGGGTGAGGACTTCGCAGCTATCCGATACCATCACGCCACCCGATCTGAAAGCAACCCCCGTTGATCATGCGGTGCAACAAGCCAGCTTTTTAGAAAAAACATCCGAATCAAGCAACGATCAGACTGAAGTACCCGAGGGAAAGATTGTTTGGTCCAATGAACGCGAGGTGTTGGCTCAAGTCGATCGACAAATCAAGAGCGAGCAAGCGGAAGTGAAGCAGCGACTCGCAGCGGATGGTGTTTCGCTCGACGGGGTAACATCAAACGGGGGCGCAGAGGAGAGTATTGCGGTGGACGGTTTTGTTGACTCGCAATCCGTTAACGGACAACGTTCAACGCATCTTCGGCCGATCCCAATGGCCTCGACAAAAAAACAGAAAGGAGCCGAGCATCAAACCGATTCGATACGACAATGGGATGCGATGCAGAACAGCGGTAATCCGAAATTGCGAGTCGGTCCATTAAGCAATATTCTTGGATTGGTTGGCATCAGTGTTGTCGAGGCGGAACGCGCCCCTCCCAACGCCGGAATAGCTCAATCGTATCAGGCCAACGCAAACCAAAACAATCTGGGACAAATCGGACCTGTTGGCTCAAGTCGAATGGATCGGTTGCCTCGTCCCGGCAGACGAACGGGTGGAATGACTATCCCACCCGATGAAACCGTTCTGCATGAGACTCAAGGGACAATCCACGCGCCAAGCAACGAGTTCAAAGGGCTTGGATCTGCGGCCAGCGTCTATCCACCGTCTCATTATTCTTCAGGCGAATCTACGTTCAGTCGTTGGATGAATTCCCGCGAGCCAATTTTCGGAGGTGCGCAATCCACTCAAGCAGGAGCGCCAGGAATGCCTGTTGGTCAGTACGCGGGACCGACAACCCAGCCGCAGTTTCCCTTCCTCAACAACCCCTCCAGCATGAATGCCGTTGGCACTGCTCCTGCGTATTCCAACGCCCCAACGATGGCCAACGTTTCATCGACACGCATACCACAAGACAATTCGGCATGGCATGGATTCCCTCCGTCCTTGCGAGAGGCTCCAATCCCATCGGATGTCTCCGTAATCGAACCCAGAATTGGGAAAGCCAGTCCAGCGACCGAAGAGTTCCAAACGCCTGAAATCCAGTCGGCTCTCGTGAGCCTAACACAAGAAGTTGCCAGTCCAACGGAGGAATGGGATTTGACTCCGTTGCGTCGCCAAGCATCCAACTGGATTGAGAATGGGGCGACGGCCATGGTTCGCGGCGAAGCCAGACTATTGATGGAACGCATCGAACGATTCGAGTCTTTGCGAATGCGAACACTCGGTATGGTGCAGAACACGTCGCAGCTTGCTCAGAACACATTACAACAAGCGGGCAGTGCGTATCTTTCGCAGTATACGAACAATCGCAACGACAACCCGGTCGTACCCGCTTCGGCGGTCGAACCATCAACGCAACCAAACGCACATTCGGCAGGGGCCTCGACCGTTCAGGTGGGAGACGCATCGGGTTGGCTTGTGCAAGTGCATTCGTCGATTCCCGGTCAACCCGAGTTCGCGCTCACCGACGATGCGGGTAATGTGGTAACCTATGTCCAGTCGACTGCCGCGTTGAATTTGCGTCGCTATTTGCAACAGCCGGTCAAAATCTATGGCGTTCGAGGTTATCTCCCCAACTTGGCCTCAAAGCAAATCCTGGCGGAACGAGTTCAACGATTGCGATAACATGTTTGATCAGCCGTGTTCAAGCCGATGAGCCTACATTAATAATTTGCATTAGCAACCGGCGGAATGAGACTACCTTTCTTCGTAGCGGAAGATTTCTCTCTGCCGCTCGCCTTAGCAACAGGCGCTGGCAATAGTGGTTTAAGCTCGCCACCAATCGGAGATTCGGTAGAATGAGTACTTGCCGAAAACTTGTTTTAACCTTGGAATTTTTGCTTCTGCGCCAAACAGTCTATGGATGACAATAGGAAACTCATCGCCGACGCCACGACATGGGTCGTCAAGGTCGGTTCGCGGTCGTTGACGGGAGATGATGGCCGTTTGGATCGCGTTCAAGTGGCCAATCTTGCCAAGCAATTATTGGCACTTGTCGAATTGGGAAAAAAAGTTGTGCTGGTTTCCAGTGGAGCCGTGGCCAGCGGAGTTGGAAAACTTGGATTACCTGCACGACCCACCGATCTTGCAACCTTGCAAGCGGTTGCTGCCATAGGGCAAACGCATCTCATTCAAGTATACGAACAAACGTTTGCAGATCACGGGCGGCACGCGGCGCAGATACTCTTGACTGCATCCGAACTAGACGATCGAGTGGCATACCTCAACGTGCGCAACACTTTACGCCGTCTCTTGGAAATGAGAGCCATCCCGATCATCAATGAGAACGACACCGTCGCGGTCGATGAATTAAAGACAACTTTTGGAGACAACGATCGCTTAGCCGGGATGGTGACCGGTTTGCTGGAGGGGAGTTTGCTGGTCATATTGAGCGATGTGCAAGGGCTCTACGACCGCGACCCTCGCGATCCCGAGGCCAAAGTGATTCCATGCGTAGACCGGATCGATGAACGCATCGAAGAACTCGTGCGAGATCGCAATACGGGCGTAAGCAAAGGAGGAATGGCTAGCAAACTTGCAACGGCCAAGTTTGTCACGATGAGCGGGCAGAGCGTGGTGATCGGTTGGGGACGTGGCCCCAATATCCTGCTGCAATTGGCAGCAAGCGAAAACGTCGGAACTCTATTTCTACCCCAATCCAAGACGTTGACTTCTAAAAAACGCTGGATTGGTTTTTCCGCTCAACCCGCTGGACAATTGCAAGTCGACGAGGGAGCCGCCAAGGCCATGTGTATCGACGGTAGGAGTTTGCTCGCCATCGGAATTAAAATGGTCGACGGAGATTTTGGAAAGGGAGATATTGTTTCAGTTGTCAACGCAGCTTCGGTAGAGATCGCACGTGGACTTATCAACTATAATGCTAAAGAGGTCAATCAGATTCGCGGTTGTCGATCTGATCGCATTGAGCAGATTTTGGGCCAGTGTCCGTACGAAGAAGTCATCCATCGAGACAACTTAGCCTTGGTTTAGCCTCCACAGTCTACAAACGTTATGGCAATTCAACTCAAAAAAGGGATCGCCCTCGGGGCACTCAACCTGACACCGCATGAATAGCGAGACGACCAAAAAAAGCTCAAGCCTTATTGCATTGGATTCGTCCCTTTTGCTGCTTGGCATGCTTGTCATGTTGATGGTGTTCAAGCTGTTCAGGTTCGATGACCCAAATCCGATTCACAACGCGTGGACCTATATTATAGGTGTTCCGACGGTCCTAATTGTGATTTCGATGCTAACGCGAGTGCTGACCAACGACTATGTCGAGAAGTCGATTCAGCTGGGTTTCTTGATCAGTGTTGGAATGCATTTGTTCTTGATGGTCGCAGCCCTGAATGTTGTGCTGTTCAGTCAACACTGGCCATCCGATGTAAAGAAAGTTGCCCTGGAAGCGGCCTCGAAAACGGTCAAGGCTCCGCAATTTTTTGAACCCCAAAAGAGCGCGAGCGAAAGCCGCCCCGACTATCTCAAGCCCGCCGCCACGCAGCAGAACACTGCCAATAGTGACCTGGAACCCGATCAGCAAAAACCGCAGCCGACCAAGCTCGACATCGAAGTTGCCAAAGACGAAATAGAACCAACGTTGGCAGAAAAGGCATTTGACAAACGCCGTGCGGAGGCTGCACCAAGTCAACCCACCATCAGTTCGACTGCCGAACGATTGGACCGGCCCGATCTATCCAAGTTGTTGGAACAACCCAAGAATGCAATCGATATTCCGGATCTGGAACCCAGCCATCCGGCCACGCCCCGCGACTTGCAAGCCTCTGACATCGAAGCTCAGCGAGCCTACATTAATCGCCGTGAAGGGGACGTTCTCAATCCGCTATTGCAATCCGAGCTCAAGTTGGACAACATGACCAACCTTGGTTCCGCCCGAGGTCTCAAGGACCGCACCGAATTGACCAACGAACGAAAATTGGATCGAGAACTCGACAAGTCGATGACTCGATCCAATGCAGTATCTGAACGTCCGAGCCCAATCAAGCAACAGAGACAAGATCAGCCAGACAAGCTGTCTCAATCATCGGTTCCGCTTCCGAAACTAGGTACTCCCGCGCCGGGCGCGCTGATGGATAGACCAATGGATCGCGAGACACCAATTCCTTCGCGGAGTGGTGATGCGAGGACCGCTGCGAATAGTTCGCTGAGTGTTTCTGAGTTGACGGACAAGTCTCGTATTGAACCGAGTTTCGGACGTGGCAAGCCCATGCCTAATACCGCCAAAAGTCCGCCAAGCGTACCGGCATCCGCTCCGAATGAAAATGCATTCTTGGCTGATCCGCGGTTCGCAATGAACAATGCTTTATCCCAGCATCGACCGAATCGCGACTCGTTTTCGACGGCAAGCTCGACGGCACCCACATCCAGAGAACCCATTTCAACCGACGGGCTTGGGCTGGGTGCGACCGATTCGGCTGTTCGTGCAATGGAACCTGATCTTACAGGCACCGACGGCAAAACGGACTTGCAGCGACGGACTTCGCAGGGACCGAAGTTGGGAAACCCAAAGTCCTCGCTCTCACCCAACGTGGGTGGACCATCGTTGGAAGTTGGAATGGACTCTTGGGGAGCCAAGTTCAAGGACTCGCCTCGCAAAGGACCCGATCTGGCCAAAAGAGAGTTCACGATGCCCGAAATCCGCGACGCGGAGATTACGGTCGATCGATTCAAGCGTCCAGAAACGGGTGGACCCAAGATTGCGCGATCGGAGGTCCCGATTCCCGCCCCAGCTTTTTCGCAGCGACTCAACCGAAACAACGAACAACGCGAGGATGTCGCCGCCGATCTTGGGGCACTTGGTCCGCAAACCGAGGCTGCCATCGAACGCGGATTGCAGTTTCTATCTCGCTATCAACGCGCAGACGGTTCGTGGCGATTGGAAGATTTTGGCGAACGGGTTGAATTGCGCAGTGATTCTGCTTCAACCGCGCTGGCCCTGCTCTCCTTTCAAGGCGCCGGATACACGCATCGACAATTTAAGTTTTCGAATGTTTGCGAGCGTGCTTTGAAATGGATCGTCGAGCATCAGCGGCCCAACGGCGATTTGTACGTCCGAAGCGACGCCAAATCAGACGCGAACGCTTGGTTGTACAGCCACGCCATCGCGACCCTCGCTTTGTGCGAAACGTACGGTATGACACAGGACGAGAGCATTAAAAACAATGCTCAACGCGCCGTCGATTTTCTCGTGCAGAGCCAAGACCCTCAAGCGGGAGGCTGGAGATATCAACCGAAGATCGGTTCTGATACGAGCGTAACCGGATGGGGAATGATGGCGCTCAAGAGCGCGGAATTGGCTGGCTTGAATGTCCCAAAACAGTCATACGATGGAATTACCAAGTGGCTCAACGCCTCGCAGGCGGGTGAGCAACAACGCTTTTTGTACCGTTACAACTGGCAAGCAGCAGACACAATAGCGACCCGACACGGTCGGGTGCCAACTCCCGTTATGACCAGCGTAGGACTTTTGATGAGGCTCTATTTGGGATGGCGTCGAACCCATCCCGATATGGTTCAGGGCACCGATTGGCTGCTCGAACGATTGCCCGCCGAAGGAACGACAAGTAGTCCTCAGCGAGACACCTACTATTGGTATTATGCGACACAGGTAATATTCCACATGGGTGGCGAACGGTGGAAGATTTGGTACGAAAGCCTCTATCCCATGCTCATCAAAAGTCAGAATCTCAATGGCGAATTCGCTGGATCTTGGGATCCCAACGGAAAAATCCCAGATGCTTGGGGAAGATTTGGCGGTCGGCTCTACGTGACCACCCTGAATTTGCTATCGTTAGAGGTGTATTATAGGCACCTACCGATTTATGAATCCACCGCCGAATGAAACCCGATTGAACTTGACATTCACGGCGGACGCGAAATGATAGTGGGTCGAATTGTCCGCGTTTTTGTAGTGGGAACACTCACAACGCGGAAAATACAGCGTGAACCACGATGCGACTTTTCTTCGGTTCGAAGTTAAGTCGCATCTTTTTTTAGTGCAGAGGAGGAAACGATGAGCGACTACGTGCCAATGACCCGCGACGGGTACAACCGCATCAAAGCTGAAATCGATCGGCTTGAAAACGAAGAAATGCCTCGAATCGCTGAGAAGATTGCGGAAGCGCGGGCAGAGGGTGACCTCAAAGAAAATGCGGAGTATCATGCCCAACGCGAGAATCAAGGACTCACGCAATCCAAAATCAACGCACTCAAGGCCAAGCTGAGCAATGCGCACATTATCGACGTTTCCACGTTGCCAAAAGACCAAGTCGTCTTCGGTGCCACCATCAAGGTCAAAGATCCTTGGGGTGATGAAGAAGAATATACGCTCGTAGGTGCGGGTGACGAGGACTACGAAGTCGGACGCATTCTGTCCAACAGCCCGTTTGGGACCGCGTTGATGGGCAAAAAAGTCGGTGATCAAGTCGAAATCGAAGCCCCACGCGGAAAGCTAAAGTATGAAGTGCTCTCTATCGAGTTCAAAGATTAATGCCATCTGAACCAAGTCCAAGCGGCTCGCGAGGAGCTGGCGGAAAACAAAAGGATGTCTCTTTGGCACCGGCTTGTTTGATCGTAGCCGTGATCGCTGCGGTCGCGGCGAGTGTGGCCATGATCGCGCTGGCCGCCTTGATGGGTAAAGGAGGCAATGGTGCCTATGAAGTGCGCGAGAAAGTGATTCCGTGGGTAGAGCAATCGCCACTTACAAACAACGATCAACGAATCATCGTCGAAAGACTCAATACGATGGCTTCCGAAATGGAACGCGACGAGCTGACGTCTCGCCAAATGTCGAGGCTTGCCATTCGGCTGCGCGAAAGCCCCGTCTTGCAATGGGGAGTTGTGGAGCAGTTGGTCGCCAAAGCGAAGGCCTCGGCTGGATTGACGGAGGACGAAAAGCAAGAGTTTGCTTCACAATGCGATCGATGGCTATTGTCCGCTGTTCAAGGCAAGCTCTCGTTGCAAGACATGGAGTTCGCAATCCAACATGTTGCTACAAAAGATGGAAAAACGGGCACGTTGACAAGCCGAGACAACCTCAGCGACGAGCAATTGCGAGAGTTTCAACGCCGGGTCGGTACCATCCTGGATACCCTCAAGATTCCAAACGAACCCTACGACAAGAGTGTCTCGCAAGCGTTTTTGCAAGTCCTCGACGAAGCCTTGTCCGAGAAATAGTAGCTATTGCTTTATCCAGAATAGGTTTAGGGTTGAGCCGCAGGCGCTAGCCGCGTTTTTAA
>JBEBHM010000586.1:0-5631 GCA_040080875.1 Pirellula sp. | reverse complement strand
CTACAAAACAATTGTCTGCCGCGCGACGGTAACCAGCGACAAAGGTGTGATCACTCAAACCAATGGCAATGGGGAAATCCAAGTCGATGTACCTATTGCCGCACCTGTAGCAACGCCCACTACTGCGGCGACACAAACAGCCGCTTCCGATGCCAAGCCACTTACTCGTCTCGAACAGTTGAAACTGCAACGAGGTAAACAATGAGAATGACACGTATCTTTGCAATCGTTTCGATATTGGTATCCTTCGCGACCGGCACTCATGCTCTGGCCGATGATGTAGCTAACAAATCTTCAACCAACGATTCGATCAAAGCCACCGAGTCGGTCGCAAACAATGCGACGCAAGAATGGAAGTCGTTGACGATCTATCCGCCTAGCATTCAGCTAGGAGCCAAGTCCGATTTACAACATGTGGCGGTTGTGGCGACACGTTCTGACGGCGTTACCCTCGATGTGACTGACCAGGCGAAGTGGTCCGTTGCCAACGATACTTTGGCAAAGCTGGCCGACTTTGTTGTCACACCGAATGCGGATGGATCGACACAGTTGACGGCGACCTGGCAAGGGATTTCATCGACCGCAACCGTGGACATCAGCAACTCGCAGACCGAACGCAACGTGAGTTTCGAGCGGGACGTTATGCCGATTCTAACCAAATCGGGTTGCAATACAGGCTCGTGTCACGGAGCCGCCCGGGGCAAGGATGGGTTTCGTTTGAGTCTTTTTGGATACGATCCGGGAGGTGATTATCAGCGAATTACGCGAGAGATTGGCATTCGCCGTATCAACTTGGCCGTTCCTGATCAGAGCCTCGTTCTGCTCAAAGCGACTGGATCCGTTCAGCACACGGGCGGTAAAAAAATCGAGCTTGGCGGCAAACATTACAAGACGTTGCTGTCTTGGTTGCAGGCGGGCGCGCCCGTGGACGGGACCAAGCCGCCTGCGGTTGCCAAAGTCGATCTCTATCCCAATCAGGCGGTCATCGAAGGCGAGGCAGCTAAGCAACGTTTGATCGCCGTTGCCACTTACGCGGATGGAACACAACGCGACATTTTGGATCTTGCATCGTTCTCGACCAACAATGAGCGATCGGCTGCCGTCGCGATCGATGGGCAAATCACCAGCGGAGTTCGAGGCGAAGCGTTCGTGATGGCACGCTTCGATACGCATACCGTGGGTACACAAATCTTGGCGTTGCCGGCCAAACTTCAATACGAATCGTCCTTGTCCAAGGGCAATTACATCGATGAATTGGTCGGTGCGAAACTGAAAAAATTGAGATTGCCACCCAGCGGTATTTGTACCGATGAAGATTTTATTCGTCGAAGCAATGTCGATATCACGGGTTTGTTACCGACCGAGGAGGAGACCACTGCGTTTATGGCCTCTTCCGATCCGTACAAACGCGCCAAGTGGATCGACCAATTGCTCGAACGAAAAGAGTTCAGCGAAATCTGGGCACAGAAGTGGGCAGACTTGCTCATGATCAAGAGCAAGAACGACGTGAGTTACAAGGCGGCCTACCTATACAACAACTGGCTTACAAACAAAATCGCGTCCAACACTCCGATCGACCAGATTGTTCGCGAATTGGTCACCGCCACCGGTGGCACGTTTCAGAACCCAGCCACGAACTTCTACCAAGTGGAACTAAACCGACTGAAGCTGTCCGAGAACGTGGCTCAGGTCTTCATGGGGATTCGAACACAGTGCGCTCAGTGCCATAACCATCCCTTCGATCGCTGGACAATGAACGACTATTATGGTTTCGCGGCATTCTTTTCTCAGGTCGGGCGAAAGCAGAGCGAAGACTATCGTCAACTATTGATTTTCAACGGTGGTGGTGGTGAAGTGACACACCCCGTCGGTGGTGCCGTAGTCAAGCCAAAATTTCTTGGCGGTGAAGCGCCCGAGACCGCAGGAAAAGACCGTCGCGAAGTCCTGGCACAATGGCTTACCAGTACCGACAATCCTTACTTCGCAAAGAGCATTGCCAATCGCATTTGGGCTCATTACACGGGGGTCGGGATCGTCAATCCAGTGGATGATTTTCGCGCGAGCAATCCTCCGAGCAACCCCGAACTGTTAGATGAGTTGGCCAAACGTTTGGTCGAATACCAGTTCGATACGAAACGACTGGTGCGTGATATTTGCAATTCAGTCACTTATCAGCGTTCTTGCACACCGAATGAGGAGAATGCGGCGGACGAACGGAACTATGCCAAGGCAACGGTGCGCCGCATCCCGTCCGAGAGTTTGCTCGACTGCATTTCCCAAGCAACTCAGACCAAGGACAAATTCCGTGGTTTGCCCATCGGAGCCCGAGCGGTTCAAATTGCGGACGGTGCAACCAGTAGTTATTTTTTGACGTCGTTTGGGAGAAGCCAACGGACAACCGTTTGCGCCGATGAAGCCACTACGGATCCATCGCTCTCACAAGCATTGCACTTGATCAATGGCAACACGACGAGCAGCAAGATTGTCCAAGGCGGACTGCTGAAAGTATGGAAAGAATCCGGTCTCAAGCGAGACGCGATCATCGACAAACTGTACTTGCGCTGCCTGAGTCGTATCCCGACCGAAACGGAGCGGGCCAATTTGATCAAGCTGATCGCGGAATCACCGAACGAAGATCAAGGGCTGCAAGACGTTTTCTGGGCAATCCTGAACAGCCGAGAATTTATTTTTAATCATTAACAACTCACCCTTCGCAATAATTACAAAATCCTAACGTCTACTACGAGATACTCTCACGATTTCCGAGGTCTCTGCTGGACTGCAACTTGATTTGATTCAGCCTGTTCATGACATACTCAACTGCATTTTCCACTATTGTGATGCTGGTCATCGTTGGTACCTGTTGCGCCGCAGCGGACGAAGTAAAGAAAATTACATATGACGACCACATCAAACCAATTTTTCGCGAGCATTGTACTTCATGTCACAATGCAAACGACAAGAAATCTGGCTTGGCTCTCGATACGTACCAGGCGTTGATGAACGGCGGCAGCGGCGGTGAGATTGTCGTTGCGGGCGACTTGGATTCCTCTCGATTGTATGCGCTAACGGCCCGCAAAGAGCAGCCGTATATGCCTCCCAATCAAGACATGATTCCGCAGGCCAAGATCGATTTGCTCAAGACCTGGATTGAGCAAGGCATGCCGGAGAACAGCGGCTCAGCCATCAAGAAAGCGACGCCAAGTTCGGCAGCGTTGGGAGTGGTCTCGCTCGGACGTCCGGAAGGTGCCCCACCGATGCCAGTCTCCATGCCGAAACAAACTCCTTTCTATACTTCTCGCGCGGCCACTATTTCGGCGTTAGCAGCCAGCCCCTGGGCTCCGCTTGTTGCTGTTGGAGGTCAAATGCAAGTGTCACTGTACAACAGCGATACTGGCGAGCTGCAAGGGATCATACCGTTTCCGGAAGGTGAACCGCAATCGATTACGTTTTCGCGGGACGGGAAACTTATATTGATTGGGGGTGGTCGGCACAGCGTTGGCGGGTATGCGGCGCTTCACGAGATCGCGACCGGCAAGCGAATTGCTCGCGTCGGCGATGAGCTGGACGTGGTGTTCTCGGCGGATATCAGCGACGACAATCAATTGATTGCGCTTGCCGGCCCACAAAAAATGGTGCGAGTCTTCGAGACTCTCACGGGACAATTGAAATATGAACAAAAGAAACACACCGACTGGATCTATTGTGTTCGCTTCAGTCCTGATGGACTTTTGCTGGCCACATCGGATCGGAGCAGCGGCTTAGTGGTTTGGGAATCCCATTCGGGCAGACTGTACATGGATTTGCCTGGCCATAAAGGTGAGATCCGTTCGTTGGCCTGGCGTCCAGACTCGCAAGCACTGATTAGCGGTTCGTTTGATGGCACACTCAAGATCTGGGATATGAACGAAGGCAAGCAGATCAAATCTTGGGATGCGCATCCAGGTGGTGTGGCAGCCGTGGCGGTCAGCAACGACGGAACCATGGTATCGACCGGCAAGGATATGAAAGTCAAGGTCTGGGACGGTGCAGGAAACGCTGCCGGAGAAATGCCGGTTCTCGCCGAAGTCGGATACGAAGTGGCCATCACGGTGGACTCCAAGCAGATTGTGGCTGGCGATTGGCTTGGCAACGTACGCCTTTGGCAACGCGCCGATCCAAAAAATGAAAAGCAACTGGCTGCCAATCCCATGCCTTTGGAACAAGCCCTTGCTGCAGTTCAAGAGAAGCTCGAAAAAGCGATCGCACAAGCCACACAAGCACAAGCGGATTTCGAAGCCAAACAATCTCAACTGACTGCAACCCAAAACCAAATCAACGAACAGCAGTCGTTAGTCGTCAGCTTGACATTCCAATTGCAATCGATGGCTGAATCCAACAAGTCGCTTCCCACACAGGTCGAATCGTTATCGACGCAATTGGCCAACATCAAGACCGAAGTTACCGCTCTTAAAGCCAAGAGTGTCGAAAAACAAAGTCTGATTGTCGCAATTACGAAATCAAAGGCTCAATTAACCGAGGCCATTGAATCCATGCGAGGGCTGCGAGGTGCTGCCAGTGCGGATGTGGCCACCATCGATGCTCAAATCCAAGCCCAGAGCTCGCTTGCAGATTTGCAGGCCAAGACGTTGGTTCAGCTTCAGTCAGAGTCAATCGCATTGGAGTCGGATCTTGTCGCAAAGGACAAAGCGATCATTGACTTGACCGCCACGCTCGACACCAAGAGCAAAGAGCTAGCGGCCAACGCCAGCAAAAGCCAAGAACTGAATGCGGCCAAGTCCATTGCAGATAAAAACCTGCAATCGGCTACGGCGACACTGAAGCCGGCATCGGACGCATTTGCTTCAGCACTAAAATCTTTGGATGCGTCGAACCAATTGGTAACAGACCTCATGAAGCAGACGGAAACGTTGCAATCCGACATCGCTCGATTCGTTGCATGGCCCAAAGAACTAATCACCCAGCGAACTGTGGCCGAACAGAACATCGTAGCGTCTCAGGCCCAACTGAAACCGTTCGAGGAAAAGATCGCGACGGTCAAATCGCAACTGGATACAGCCAACGGCGAGATGACAAAACTTGAGCAACAGTTGGCGGCGCTGCAGGCCTTGATCGCATCCGAACAAGCCAAGCGCTCGCAGATTCAAACTCAGCTTGCGGAACAACAAAAAGCCATAGAAGCCGTTCAGTTGCAAATCCAACAAAATGAATCAGAGCTTGGCAGCCTGATGCTCCAGCAGCAGTTGTTTGAACAAGCCTACGGAAAAAAATCGCCGTAAACGAAATGGAATCCCGCAAGCTGCAAATCCCGCTGGCTGCAAACGTCCCACTGGCTCCAATGGAATCCCGCAGGTTTACCCTGCGGATTATCACAATCAGCTTAGCGATCGACAGGATCAACCTGCGGGATTTTTGACAAACAGCTTAGCGATCCGCATCGTAAAGCTGCTAGCAAACGATTGGGACAATCGTTTTACTCTGCTACGCCATCATGCCACTGTCGTCGCCATAAATGCTTCCCAACGACTCCCGTTTGAGTTCGGCAATCTTTCTCGGAAGCAAATTACCCGTGGCGCTCACCAAGTAATTCTGACTTGGCTCCGTAGGTGCCAGGGCGCCCACCAGACTAAA
>JBEBHM010000585.1:0-5632 GCA_040080875.1 Pirellula sp. | reverse complement strand
GATGCGTCGTCCTTAGAGACTGTCTGGATGCGAACGGAACCATCGACGTGAACAATGCTCGGGAAATTTCCGACCTGTACGATTGAAGCAAGTCGGGAGCTTTTTGAGCCTGAGGAGCTAGCCGACTTCCAGTGGCGTGGCTCGGCTAGCGCCTCAGGCTCAATGAATTGCATGGGCAAATTTAAAGGTCGAAAATTTTCGGCGCTTGGTCTCGAGTTAACCGTGAAGATCATCGAGGAACAATCCATCGAGTTCGACATTTCGAAATGCGAGTCAGCCAACTCAGCCAACACGGCTGGAGCAAAGGGCCGAAACGGTTCGCGGCGTTTGATCTTGCTGTTCAGAATCTCCTTCATCTCGGGATTGCGAGGATCCGCCAAGATGCTTCTCGCTCCTAGGGCTCGCGGCCCAAACTCCATTCGGCCTTGATACCAGCCGACAATCTTTTGCTGTTCCAGTTGTTCTGCTACTGCGTCACACAATTCCGAAACTCCCTCGAATGCAACGAAAGGGAGCCCAGACTCAGTCAACGCTGCACGTATTTGCTCATTGTCAAACTCCGGACCCAGCATGAGGTTTGACTCGTGTCCTCCGTCCACATAGACGCGCGATTTGCCAAGCAACTGATGCCAAACGTATTGTGCGGCACCTAGTGCGCAACCCGCATCTCCCGCAGCGCCATGTACCCAAACTCGCTCGAATGGCCCTTCGTTTGCCAAACGACTGTTGGCCACGCAATTCAGCCCAACTCCTCCCGCGATCACCAAATTCTTTTGCTGTGTGCGCGAGTGTATCGTGTGTACCATGCGCAGCAGGATCTCCTCGATGGCTGCCTGGATCGAGCTGGCGATATTGGCATCCAGGTCGAAGGAGCTCCCCTCACCTGAATCGGTTCGCTGCCTGCCAAAGAGACGATCGAATTTTTTGTTCGTCATGGAGACGCGACGGCAGTAATCGAAATACTCTAGGTTGATTCTAAAGGACCCGTCAGCCTTGAGATCCATCAATTGAGTCAAGATCGTCTCTTTGAATTCTGGTTTGCCGTAGGAGGCAAGCCCCATCACTTTGTACTCGCCATCGTTGACGTGAAATCCAAGATAGGCCGTAAACGCGGAATACAGCAATCCGAGCGAGTGAGGAAACCTCAATTCCGAATCGAGTTGAATCGCGTTGTTTCGCCCCACGCCAATTGCGGTGGTGGTCCATTCCCCAACTCCATCGACCGTCAAGATGGCCGCTTGATCGAATGGGGAGTTAAAAAACGCAGTAGCGGCGTGCGAAAGATGATGCTCTAAAAAGACAATTCGTTTTCGATACTGACCTCCAAGCGAAGAGCGAATAGCCCGTTGCAGGAAAAGTTTGCTTTGAGTCCATGTTGGGATCGACTCACGAAAAAATTGATCGCCGTAAGGTGCAAAGTAAAGATAGGTCTCAAGCAGCCGATCGAACTTGGCAAGCGGTTTCTCGTAGTAGGCAACGTAATCGAGTTGGGCAGGTTCGATGCCGGCTTGTTCAAGGCAATAGGCGATGGCGCTTTTTGGAAGAGAGGCATCGTGCTTGACTCGACTGAAGCGTTCCTCCTGGGCTGCTGCGACGACTTGGCCATCGACTAGGATTGCTGCCGCCGAGTCGTGGTAATGTGAAGCTATGCCGAGTATGCGGGTCAAAGCCGCGACTCCGTAAAGATCAACCCTTTCTTGGCGCGTCCTTGCGTCCATAGCATTAACCCAGAGAGTCGTTGCTTGCCCCGTACAAAGTATTCTTCGCCAAGTTGCCCGAGATGTTTGCGATATGTTTCGCTGCGGTGTTCTCGCCAGTCATCCGAATTCGGCTTAACCCACTTTTCTCGGATCAATAATTCCGCAAGTCGCTCGCCCATGAGCTGGTGCCCCTCGATGCGTGGATGGACATGATCCACCAGCCATTGATTGCCAACAATTCCATCTTTGGAGACATTGCGAAACATCGCGTCCACGTCAAAGCACCAAACGTTGTGTTGTTCGGCCAGTTCTCGGATCGAAGCCTGAGTGGTCGACGAGGATCGAAGCGGACAAACGTCGGCGTCCCGCGCATCGGCCAGGTACCTTATTGCGATGCCGTATTCTCCTTTTTCCAACGCGATCTGCCCTCGCCAATAAAGTGCGCCCGCATGCGATGCATCGATCTCAAGGATCCGGTCCAAGATTTCAATGGGGTTGGTTGCAGGCTGCGAACCTGTGGTCACTTGAGACCAAAGTTCGTTCAGCTCGACCTGAAGTTTGGTATCGATCATTGGATCACATTCGACTTTGAATGGCGGACAGTCTCGCAGATTGCAAGTTGGCGCCAAGAGCACCAGGGGAACGTTCGCGTGCTTGCACGCTCGGATCATTGCCTCGACGTTCCAACGCAAAGAGTTTTCTACCGACGCCCTGTGGCTCGAATCGCGATGATACTTTTCAAGTCCCCCTTGGTAGTCTAGCAGCGCGTCCACTTCTTGTTTCAGGTAGGTCGCGTTCGAGTCGTCACCCTGACGGCGGCTGTGGGTGCAAGAGTTGCAAGCAAACTGCACCAGCCGTGACGAGCGAGCCAACCAAAGGGCCTTACGGAGACTCGCGGGTGTTTGATGCCACTGCGAAAATTCGCGGTCTTCCAGAAATTCGTTATGGCCGCAGTCGACCACAATCAAATCGGGTTCGTAACGCAGCACCTCGTAAAGGATAGGGAGCAAACGATAGCTGGCGTAGGAAAGCCCGCCGCAATTGATCACTTCCCATTGTTGGCCAGGATCGATCAGAGACAGGTTTTGCTCCAGCCATTCTGGAAACGCGGTAGGTGGTTTGAAGGGTTCTCCCTGTGTTGTCGAACCCCCAATGCAAAAAATGCGTTTTGTGTTGGAAGATTTTACTGCATCAAACCGCGCCGGCGCAAAGAACTGCAATCGTTCGCGTCGGATGCACAGCGTGTTGCCGGAGCGTTCAAACAGCGGCGTGATCTGTTCTTCATCCAAACACGGATCGACCGATTGCAAAATGGGACCACTCCATGTGAGGCGCAGCCACAACTCTGCCGTAAGAAACGGGAGCAAGCCGACTCCCATGAGCATAATCCGGAGCGTCCAGTACCTACCGTTCGCAGTCAACATCCCCGCGTCCAAAAAAAAACAGCCATTCAATTAAAGACCAAAAAAAAGCAATCTTAGATATCCACAGTATAGCTACCAAAATCGCATCATCAAAACAACGCAGGTAGGGTCAGCAGTATGCCAAATCCAAATACGCCGTTTAGCATTACAAAACCGCAGTCGGATGTTGTAAGCATCGCATGAAGCGACTGGCGCTCGCAAGTCTCTTGAGAATTCGCTTCTTGCGTAGCTTGGTGCGATTTGCAAGACTTGTCTTCACCTGAATTTGTCTGTGATGGTTGGAGCAACCGTTTTTGTTGAAACTCGTTAAACCAGAAATTGCCGAGCAAATCCAAATGGGCCATCCACCTGGTATTGCATGGACGTTGGTTTGATCGTAGCTACCAATTGACCCCTGCGCCAGTGCTGAAGCCAGCCAGGCCGGTCGTGCTGTCCAGCAAACCGAAGGCAGCTGACGAGACTTGCCAAGCTTGAGCTTCGCCCATCACTTGGGCAAAGTAGCGACGGCCTCCCGATGAAACGCGTGACCATTCCAGGCCAGATTGGATTTCGTAGACCATCGCGGTCGCGTGTTGAGCCGTCAATGTAACATCGGCCACACTGTTAAAACTTCCGGAGTAGTGATTGTTACCGAACAGCAACGAGGTTCGGCCCCCGCCAATCAGGGACCAACAACTCTGACCGAGTGTTCTCCTCCCACGAATGGCAGCTGTCGGACCAAGTCCACCCATGCTTTGACTGAACGCAAGGATCGGACTGCTTGATGCATCGTCCGGCACAGATGCGTACCGGCTTGTTTCTCCCCAACGCAGACCTAGTGACCCGTCCAAGTTAAACCAGCCAAAGTCGAAGAGTTGCGTGGTCTCGACATCGATGGCTCGCGCACTGTAATTAGTGTCGATGGGATCGCTTCCGAGGGTTCCACTGGCTGAAGCGTTGTAGTCCCAATCGCGAAAGCGCAAGCCCAATCCTCGATTGTTGCGATAACCGCCCCAATAACGTCCTGCGGCAAATGACCCGTATTTGGGTGTAAGCTGCATTGAACCGATGGGATTGCCCAGGATCGTTCCCGTGGCAGATAGAGTTCCTGCTTGAGGTGCTAGCACGGTTAGCTCCGCACCGCCGAAGAATCTTCCGCATGAAGAAACACTGGGGCAAATTTGCGTGGAGCGTTTGGCATTGTTGGACTTAGACAGCCTTACCGCATCCAACTCGGCCTCGAGCCTTTCCAGACGATCGAGCACCGTGTCCATTTCCG
Organism: Pirellula sp.; assembly: GCA_040080875.1. Lineage (GTDB taxonomy): Bacteria > Planctomycetota > Planctomycetia > Pirellulales > Pirellulaceae > JBKCUI01. The sequence goes on along the minus strand of JBEBHM010000585.1, from coordinate 1,250 downwards.
CCGAATCTTCGGCACACAGAAAGTTGGTTGTCGCGAAAGCGACAAGTATCAATACGAAATATAAAAAGCAAAACATCAGCAGCCCTTCCTGAGCGTCACATTATTATCCCTCCTAACAATACGACCTCATTCTCGACATGCCGTAGGCAGCGTGGTAATGTTTCGTGGTTCAGTCACTTCAGGAGGGATAACCGTTATTAAAGTGCGCGTCCGTTTTTCTTAGCCAAACGCTATAGCTTATGAAATTGCCGAGAAATTATCGTTTCCTAATCCACGAATCACAAAATCAAATCAAGTCTTTGCTTGATTGGGGATTAATCGTTAAGTGAATGTCCAAGACGAACAAACACCGATATCCAAGGTCGAAACATTGATTAAGGATGTATACCAACATCCAGACATGTACGGACTAACGGCATTTGAATTGGAAGCAACTTTGTTCACGCTTCACGCAGTTCTTGCCCAGATTGCAAATCGTGGACGTGAGTTTTCCGACGGCATAGCGACGGCAACAAATGACGAAGAACGTCAGTACGGTGGGTACGTGCGTGGCTATTTAAAAGATTATTTTCCAGGCGGACAGCAGATCACGGAGAAGGCATTGAAGGAGCATGTGATTGCTCGTTTTAGGCTAGTAAGTAAAGCAATGGGAATCAACCTATAAGAACGGAGGCTGCCTTGCCGGTGCCAGGCACTCGGCATCCCCGCGTCCAAAAAAACAGCCATTCGATTGAAGACCGCAGAAAAGCAGTCTTAGTAACCCATAGTAACCCATAGTATACGTGCCAAAATCGCATCCTCAAAACAACGCAGGTGGGGTCGACTCATCGTCCAGCGAATGTCACCGTTGTGGCTTTCCAATGTTTTGAAGTTTTTTTCCTAGTTCCTTCACTATGTCGGGATGCTTGCTCGAGACATTGTACGCCTCTTCGGGATCCTGTTCGTGGTCGTAGAGTTCGGTCTGGCCATCGCTCCATAAAGTGAACCGCCACCGGGATGTCCGAATGCTTTGGCCGTAGAGTTTCGGTCCCCGCTGAACAAACGTATAGGCTGCATCTTTCACCCTGGCATCGGGATGTTCCAGGATCGGACGCAAACTCACACCGGCGACTTCATGCGGCATCTTCAAGTCGCAAACATCGGCTACGGTGGGATAGAGATCGACGAACTCGACCAGTGAGCGACTGGTTTGTCCGCCCTTCATGCCAGGCGCTGCAATCACGAGTGGGGCACGGCAGGAACGCTCAAAG
>JBEBHM010000045.1:0-20339 GCA_040080875.1 Pirellula sp. | reverse complement strand
AATTTGACGATTTCTTAGGGGATAACCCGTCAGTAAGCAGTACGCTCAACGAGCTCATCGATGCTGAGAATCGGCTGATCACGGCAGAGAATATTTGGGCGCAGAATCAAATCGACCACATCAAAGCACTGTTCCGGATCAAATATGAGGCGGGAACACTTCTGACCATCACTGCCGAGTAATCCCTCGGTCATCGCAAGTGGTAATCTAGGTAAAGCAGCGGATCCTTTAGTCCGTTTTTTGCGAAACAAAACGCATCTTGCGAATCGATTTTGCCGATCAAAGAGACTTTCGGGGCAACCGTTGCCTCAGCGCCGGCTGCCTCACGCGGCGGTTTCGTCCCTCAACTCGAAGGAAAGTAAGTCCGAATGATGCTTCGAGCTTTTCATTCTTGCCAAAGCCCGTTGATGGCACGGTATATCTCAGCCACCTTGTTCATGTGCGTTGCTTTCTTTTCGATTGACGAGGTGCGCTCTGAGCAATGGGCTCGCAAGATGTTTCGCGAAACACATCACGACTTTGGAGCCGTTAGCCGCAATGCAAAGACGGAACATGCGTTCGTGATCGAGAACTGTTTCGAAGAAGAAGTTCGAATCGTGTCGGTTCGAAGTAGTTGCGGTTGTACCAATCCTGTCCTTACCAAGAAAACGTTAAAACCTTCGGAAAAGGGGGAGGTCATCGCCCAATTCAACACACGAGCCTTCATCGGCACCAAGACCGCAGAAATTACGGTGGTCATCGATCGGCCTAACTATGCCGAAGTGAAATTGACGGTCGGTGGAAAAATCCGATCGGATGTTGTTGTCGAGCCGGGTGAAGTTCGTTTTGGAGACGTTGAATTGGGTGGAACTAAATCAACAGATCTGAAGATTTCCTATGCGGGTCGTAAAGATTGGAAGATCACCGACATTCGCGGCGATAGTGAATTCCTTGAGGTACGCCTTGATCCTGCCCGGCGCAACGGTACGCTCACGGACTACACGATGCACATCAAACTCAAAGAAAATGCTCCCGTCGGTGAAATCATGGATGAACTCATTGTCGTTACCAACGACGAAAAGAACGATCAGTTCACGCTGCCTGTGAGTGGACGCATCATCCCACCTGTCTCCATTTCACCCGCGTATGTTTCGCTAGGGGATGTTAGCCTAGGTAAATCCGCGCAACAACGACTGATTGTTCGTGCTAAAAACCCATTCGCTATCACCAGCATCGAATGTGAAGACAGGAGATTCGAGTTTGCAAAGCCCGAAGGAAATCGAACAGTACATATCATCCCATTTACGTTTACCGGAAAGCTCCTGGACGAACAGGACTCGGAAACGCTCAAACAAAAAATTGTGGTGAGGACATCGTTGGGCGAAACGATGAAAGCCGAAACCACGGTGGCGGGTCGTATCGTCCACTAGTGGTTGAACAAGAATTCTCGCGACGTGATCAGACTCCACATCAAGTCTTCCACAACCACTCGGCGGTCTTCTTGGCTGGCTGACTCAAGTTCGTGAACGAGCCTTTGTTGTTCCGATTCGGACGGGAAACGCGACAGACATCGAACAAAGGCGGCGCGAACCAACGCTTGAGGATCGTTTCCAAAACGTTCGTTGAGCTGGTCCACAATACTATTTTTCTCGGCGAGCTTGTTGTTCAAGGTATCTCCATTGTTCAAATTCAGAACTTGAATGATACTCGACTCGTCGCTCCGTTCGCATTCGCATGTAATTCTGCGTTGGTTGCGACCGAATGTCTTAAGGAAATTGCTGTCGACGCTGGAATCAAAGAGCTGAATTGCTTTGGTTCCTTTGTCATAGAACTTGGTCGGACGTTTGTCACCACCGAGGAACGCGACTTTGTCAAACACAGTCGGCACGTCGGCGATTGCTGCAATGGCATCGTGAATCACTTCGGCCATCAATCGCTTGGGGTAATAGTGCGAAAAATACTTCTTGTCGTTCTTGTTTCGCTCGGTTGTAATGCTGCTGCGTTGATAGGTCTCAGAATTCATGATGGTTCGCATCAATTCCTTTAAGTCGAATTCATGATCGATCAAGTGTTCACAGAGGCCTTGCATGAGAGCCGGATTGCTCGCTGGGTTGCTGGCTCGGAGGTCGTCGACGGCATTGACGATTCCGACGCCGAAGTAAGCTGCCCAGACTCGATTCACAATGGCTCGCGTAAAGTACGGGTTTTCTGGGGCGGTCATCCATTGAGCCAAATACTCACGTCGATCTACGGTGGAGTGGATATCGAGAGGGGGTGCATCAAGCGGAGCGGGCGCCTGAGGTTTGCCACGCAAGGGTTGGATCAAATCACCGCGATCTAAAACCATCACCGTTCGACTCGCGTCGCCATCTCGCACTTCACCTCCCCAGCCTTTGGCACGCACTCGAGCGAACATATTGGCCATCGCATAGTATTGGTCGTTCGTCCATTTTTCGAGCGGATGATTGTGGCATTTTGCACAACCAATGGAGAGGCCAAGGAATGCTTGGCAGGCGTTTTCGGTCATGCTCTCGGGATCTTGATTGACGGCGTAAAAGTTGGTCGCACCGTTTTCGAGGGCTTCACCGCGTGCCGTAATAATCGCACGCACAAAAACATCCCACGGAGTATTTTTCTGAACGTGTCCACGGATCCACGAGTAATATGCCTTGATTCCATCCGAGCGCAGCAAATTGCTATTAAGCATCAAAAGATCGGACCAACGATATGCCCAATAGTCCACGAACTCAGGCGACTCTAGAAGTCGATCAACCCATCGACTTCGTTTGTCTGGCGAAGTGTCCGCAAGAAAGTCAACCAACTGCTGTTCCGAAGGCAAAGTCCCCGTTGCATCCAAAGAAGCTCGTCGAAGAAATTCGCTTTCGGTGCATCGATCGGAAGGATCCAATCCTAGCGACCCGAGCTGCGCCGCGACATGATCGTCAATAAAATTGGCTCGCGGTAGGGAGGCAAGCTCCGACGATTCGGCCTTCGAGAAAGCAACACTGAGGCGCGAAGAAGCGATTCGACTTGAGAACCATGCGTTGATCGCTCCCTCGCCTGGCCCAATCACTTTAGCCACACCCTCATCGTTGACCGTCGCAACGGATTCATCTGTCGCGCTGAATTTGGCCCATTGCGTGACGTCCTCAATCCTGCCGTTCGAGTAATGTGCACGAACGACGAGCGACAAAGTGCTGCCTCGGTCCAGTCGAACCGCTTCGGGAAGAATCTCAATATGATCTAACGTTGGGTCGGAGTCGTGCGGTCCTCGTGCTCCTTTTGCGATCCAAGTCGCAAGCATTGCGTAATCCTTTGCATTCGCCGGCAATCGAAGCCCCCCTTTGTGTTCGATGGATCCGCTTGGCTTGGCCAAAAAAAGCGATTTCGCTGGCTCCGTCAGCTCGATGCGTCGCCCGCGATCTTGGCGTGTAATGTTGAAATGATCGGTGACCGGATCATATCCTCGCAACGACAATCGGAAGCCACCTTTACCTGCCAACGCCCCATGGCATGCCCCCGTATTGCATCCGCTCTTCGAAAGAACCGCTTGCACGTGATTGTTAAATTCGATTTCCAGTGGCTGATCGGCGTGAACACTCGTGACCTTGACCTTGGCGCTCGCCATCCTTCCGTTGGGCAGTACGCTGTCTATGCGCAACGTCGTTTGCCCGTTCCCAATCACTCGAACCACAAATCCATTCCCAGCGATAGCCTTGGTATCATGTTCTCCCGGATTCGTATTGAGAGCGGATTGCAAAAGCGACTCGATGCTCGCAACATTTGGCGTGCTCCAATCCATTTGCACTGGCGATTCAAGGCATGTACCGATCGAGCCGTCAGCATTTTCCAGATGAACCGTGACTCGCTGCGCACTTTCTTTTCCTGTCAATACAATTTCCGATGGCAAGGCTCGGATTCCAACCGGCTCCGAGGCAACTAGCCCACCGCTTGCGATCGATAAGAAAATTGGTGCAAGAAATAGGAATCGCATAACGCAGCGTAGGATTCGGTGAGAGCGTAGGGGAGGGGCGATGTCCGAAAGACGAATCGCAGTATCTTAGTTTACTACAAGCTACCTGAGGTTGCATGCAAAAACACTACCCAGGCGGCCACTGCATGGCTCGCCCCGCCAACAAGTGATAATGGATATGCGAAACCGATTGGCCGCCGTCGCGACCACAGTTCATGACCACACGGTATCCGGACTGCTGAACTCCCAGTTGGCGCGCAACCTGTTGCAAAACAATTTGAAGATGTCCAAGGAGTTGAGCGTCTTCGGTCGATGCGCTCTCAAGCGATTCAATTTGCCGCTTCGGTATTACCAAAACATGGACGGGCGCTTGCGCATGCACGTCGTGAAACGCTATGCATTGTTCGTCCTCATACACTATCTTTGCGGGAATCTCTTTCCGAACAATCTTGGAAAATACGGTCTCTTGCAGCATATGAGGCACTTTGATAGGGGGGCAGATGGAGCCATTGTATCGATAATGGCCCTTCAACCAAACGGGGATTTTGGATGAGACGATCAAGAAGACGTTTCGAAGCAGTCGATACCTCTTGAAGAAACAAGAGTGCGATGGTTCGCCCATTGGCCTCCATTGGATCGATACGAAATTAGCCACTCTACCGCAATCCGCGGTTTTCCTGCTAATTCAAAGAAACCGGGGCCATTTGGCTCGCGCCAAGACCGGTTGATAAGAAATGAAGACTTGAATACGCATGCCATCTACAAACTCCCACGCCACCGACAATCCCGCACGAGTCGATTTTTGGAAGAGTTTATTGAAAATCCGAACCAATCTGGCCGTGATCTTGGCTCACCAAGAATTGCCCGTGGAACAAATCCTTCAGTTTGTGCCTGGGGTCATGATTCAATTTGACAAGCCCTGCGATACTCCGCTCACCCTGGAAATCGATGGTCACGCCATTGCTGGCGGAGAAGTGGTAAAAGTAGGGGACAAATTTGGGCTGCGCATCACTGAAATCCACCATGAAGATGAACGCTGGATTCCTCTCGTCAAAGAAAAATCAACGACGAATGGATGAAGCACCCGCTATAGGGATGCGTTGGATGCCTGCGATGAATCGCCGAACCCGGACGAAAGTCTAGGCGAATACTTCTCTTGTTTTCTAGCACACTCGATACACATCGTTGCGTAAGGGACCGCTTGCAAACGCGCCAACGGAATTGGCTTGTTGCAGTGTTCACACTCACCGTAATGACCGTCTCTCAAACGGTTTAGTGCATCTTCGATTTGAGAAAGCTCTCGGCTTTCCACCTCGACAAGCTGACTGCTAATTTCGTCTTGGGCAGTATCCATGGCTGCATCCATCACGTCGCCCCCATCCTGCGAAAGGGATTGGAGCATGCTCAAATCTCCGTCGAGTGCTTTACGAAGCGCTTCCCGACGAAGGAGCAAAACATCTCTAAGTTTATTCAGCGCTTCTTTTCGTGACACAGTGACTCTCCACCTGGCTAAGACTCATACCGCCCACCAAATGGAGGGTATCGGGCGCATGAAACTATAGTACGCATTTCGGGAAAAAGTGTTCGTTTTTTGGATTCCGCCGACCAAATTTCCCCTTATTCCAGAATGCAGGCTGGGCTGGCGATTATCACAAAGTGTTTCAGCGTAACGTTTTACGATGGAAGATCCGAGTCGCTAGAAGCTATTGCGTCGAGGACCTTTTTTTTGGTTTATTAGCATTTGATTCCGAATGTCCAGTTGGATTATGAAATCAAAAAGACATTTTCAACCTTTCGACCATGCTTTCCAAGCCGGGGAGCCGATACATCTAAGTGACGGTCCAACTACTAATCACAGCTGCTTCCCACGACTGAGTCGATGCAAAAAACCATTTCTACCCTTCCCAGCCAAAGCCGAACCGTCGGTCTTGATTCGGCCATTGGGCAGATCGACCTGATTGAAAGGTCTGGAGAGGTTGTACGGTCTTGGCGTATTAGAACGACAAAATGCTCGCTCGGTTCCTCGCCCGAATGCAGCGTTCAGCTCGAGGGGGATGGCATCGCGCCAATGCATGCCACCTTGATTTTTGGCAAAAAGCATACGCTCCTTCGTGCAATCGCGCCTGTTCGAATCGCAAATCGAACCGTGCGAGAGTGGTTGATCGATACCCCAACAGAAATTCAAGTTGGACAAACCCGATTGGTGGTTCATCCCTCGATCGGCGTAATGGCCACCGTCGTTCATGCCGAACGACTCGTCGAACAAGCCTCAAGGCTATGCAAACAGTCGACGCCTGTTGTTCTCTCCGACGAACCAGGATATTCCCAGCCGGAAATGCGCCTGCCGAAATCGACGGTTCCGCACAACCCAACGGCTGCTTTGCCGACGCATGTCTCCGAATTGGTCATCCAATCGGAATGGGAAACCCCCTTTCCGATTTGCATGACCGAACAATCGTTATCGAGTCTGAGAGGATTTGAGCCGACCGACGTTCTCGCACCGGGAATTGACCCAGCGATGCTCGAACCACAAGTCGAGTCTCCAAACAAATCGACCAAGGCCTCGGTGAAAACCGTTGATCTTGAGGCCATCGAAAAGTTGCTGGAATCCTTGCAATCATCGCTCGAAAAAGTCCACGAATCCCTTTCGTTGGAGTCCAAACAGTCCAGCGAGGCAATCGTTCGAACGGTGTCGAGCGAGTTTGATACTTTTGGTAAGACATGGTTCTCGACCCTCAGCGATCAATTCGGCCAACAAGCCGAACATCTCGCGGGTCGATTTGAATTGATCGACGAACAATTGATTCGAGTTGCTGAGTCCAACAGCCAGCATACTACTAGCCTCAGCGATTGGTTGGAGCAAGCCAAAGCGGACAAAGTATCCATCGAATCGCAGTTGGAGCAGGTCGTCGGGCAACGCCAAGAAATGTTGGATGCAGTTCTGGTCTTGCGAAACGAAATCGCAAACGCCTTAAACCAAGGTTCCGTCAATGCACAGAATCTTGTGCCTAATTCCAACGACTATGCCCAAGATCATCGACTAGACGACGAAAAATTAGCTGCGTCACTAGAACTCGCTCAAACGCAAATTCAGGAATACAACCTACAACTCCGATCGCTCGAATCCGAAAGAAATGCCGCCTTAGAGAAAATTGCTAGCCTGTCTGTCAATAACGATAGCGAGTCTTACCATCCAGCATTCCATGAGCGACCGGCACTCGAGTCAACAGAAATCGATCAGCCCCCCTTTATATCGCAGTCAGCATACGACCTACCGACGAATGATACGCACCCCTACGGGGAACAACGGTACGACGAACAAACACAACCCGAGCAAGAGCCTACACCCCCTGTAGAGCCATACGCATCTCCGCAGCAGGCATATGCGCCCCACGTGTCGCAGGATCCTCCATATGGCTCTCAGCCGTACGACGCACAGCCACCGTACGACGCACAGCCACCGTACGATGCACAGCAGCCGTACGATGCACAGCAGCCGTACGATGCACAGCAGCCATACGATGCACAGCAGCAGTACGATGCACAACAGCAGTACGACGATTGGCAGGTAAATGTTCAACCGCAACATCCGTTGGTCGAGCCAGATTTTTCCGACGCTCAAGAAGCTCACCTAAACTCGGTGCAGAGCAAAGCAGCAGAACGCGATCCTCTTCCCGCTTGGTTTACCCAAGACATGGATGTGGATTCAAATTCTGAATCGATGGCAGATCAGACGCTAGACCAGCTTCGAAGTTTGCTGAACGAGGATTCAGCTCAACCAAGTCCAGGGTCGGAGTTCAATTCGAGTGCCTTTGCGCCTGCAGACCTAAGCAGCTATTCCGATGGTCCGGTGTCGGATAGAACACCGACGCTCGAAGCCCCCATGGAGACGGATTCGGATTCGATTTCACAGCGTTTGCAACGAATGCTAGAGGATGCTGATCATCGTCGGGGCGGAGGCACCAATGCGCCAAGCGAACCCATGACGACCAGACGAAGGTCTCAATCGTATACGAATACGGTTTCTTCGGATGACCCAAGCGACAAATCGGACTCGCCAACCGCCATGTCCGAGTCCGATTTGTATACCGAGGAACCTCGAACGCGCGACTCGGAACTGGATCGTGATTTTCCGAGCGTCACCGGATTTTCACACGAAGACACCAGTGCAGCGAACGAGAGAGAATTCGAACGTGGGCATCAAGAAGAACGAGCTGATGACGTCGAGCCCTTGAGCGCAGGCCGTTCGAACACAATCGATCGGGGTCAACCCAAGCGAGCCGCAGAGCATCCGCAAGATTCCGCAGAAGGATCAGAAGACGAATCGATCGAAGATTACATGCAGCGTCTCTTGCAGCGAGTTCGTGGCGGGTCGGAAAGTACACCACCAACTCCCGCGCCGACAGTGCCCAACCCAACCTACAAGTCACCTACTGTACCTAGGACCTCGAGTTCAGCTTTAGGAGGTTCGGAATCCGAGGCAAACTCCGAAACGCAAACTGGACCATCGAATCGGCAACGACCGCAAGCGAGAGAAGACTTTGCGCCTCGACAACAAGCACCGGAATTACGCAATGAGTTGGACGCATTGAGAGAACTTGCAAATTCCACGGCCAGGCGAGCGATCTCGCGAAGCGATAACCGTCGAACAAACTCTGCGTTCCTGTTCAAACTGGGAATCACAGGGTTGGCTGTGTTTTCCGCAACTGTCTTGTTGATGATGAACGGACTCCAATTGAACATGCCGTTTGCGGGGATGGTATCTGCGGTGGTGGTCGCCATTCTATGGGGATACGACTGCCTCAATCACTTTCGAAAAATCCAGAGAACTGAGAGGCCGCCCGTCGAAACGCCTGCAGAAAACCAAGCCGACGAATCTCCCGATGCGCCAGTTGAGAGCGCTGAGGAGCGATGGCGCCCTTCCCCCGCTTAGCGGTCGCACTTGCGTCCAACGCAAAGATAAGTCAAAGTACCTCAATTCAACGCTTTTGAATCTTGAGGAGCAAACCGTGACCTATAGGCATGCTGGGCTGCAACAAACTTATTTCCATCGACAGATGGTCCCTTCATTTTCCTTGGTGGCATTGATCTCATGCATCGTGTTACCTGGCTGTGGTCCCTCCGAGCCGAGCGAGGTCTCTGCCGCGACCAGCGGCTATCTGCCTTCAGAAAAATCGAAGCCGAATTCTGCCGCTTCGAAAGAACAGAATCCCACCGTTAGTCCACCCGAAAAGTCAAATGCCGGACCAGTGACTGGAGCAGTATCGCCAAACGCGAACGAACGTGGGCAAGACGGATTGACTACGGCGCCAGCAGTTCCAAACTTTGAGCCCGGGAAAGTGGATCCGCGGATCGCTACCCAGGACTTCATGCTGCTCAAGCTTGAGAATCTCACCGATGCCAAGTCACTCGTTCAATTTTTGGAAAAGAGTACGCGCGCGTTAAGAGAGTTGATCGCTGCTAGTCGGCGAGGACTGGCGACCAATGACCTCGTCTTGGATCGAGGCATGGAACTCTCTCGCATGAAGCTCACAGCATCCGAGTCCCTCGGCAAAATAGCGGCGACGGATGACGAGAAAGCCGCAGCTGCGCTGGGCAAGCTGGAGGCGCTTTCGCAAATGGCAAGTTTCCGCGATGTGATTTCATCGGACCAACTGCGAGAGTTAGCCGCAACGGAGGCGAACAACCCCGACGCACGCGTCGCACAGCAAGCGAAGTCGATCATGCTCAACTTGTTGAGCCTGGATGTGGACAGCAACACCGCAAAGGCTTCGGAGCTCATTGAACAAGTCGAGCTTTTGCTCCAGGGCGGTGCATCACTGTCGATGTCGAATCTTAGCGCCATCGCACAAGCTCTGGCTGTCCTCGACAAAAAATCGGAACGACAACCGGAAATCCAGGAAGCCGCTCTTTCACTCGCCAAGAAAACCGAAGAGGCATTCAGAGACCATAGCGAAGCCCAAGTTGCTTTGGCAGCTTGGGAGATTCATGCCGTTCGGACGAAAGAGCTACGTGATTTCGGGAATCTGCTGTCTCCCGAATCCAAGGACCTAAACAACCTGGAGAAAGCAAAGGAAGTCATTCACGCACTGATGTCCAAGATCAATTCACCGTGGACTTCCTTCGTATTGCTCCGTCAAGCCATCGATTTGGAATATGCCGGTCATCCGCTTGTTGCCAAAGAGATGATCACTATGGCAGAGACACAGGCGGGCAATCTCAAGAATGAGGAGGAGCGAAACGAACTCATCCAAAGCTGCAAGCAATTTCAGAAGCGACTTGGAATCTTGAACAACACGTTGGACATGAGTTCGCTCGTCGATCTTCAGGGACAACCAATCGATTTGAAAAGATACCAAGGCAAAGTCGTATTGGTCGATTTTTGGGCCTCGTGGTGTGGTCCCTGCATTCAAGAAATTCCTAACATCGAAAAAGTCTTTGCCCAAAAGAACAAGGACGGATTCGAAGTGATCAGTATCAATATCGACGAAGAGCAGGCGAACATCGATGCCTTTTTCCAGTCTCGCAAGTTGCCTTGGACGACCTACATTTCTCGTTCGACTGACCCCGAGGCGAAGGGCTTCAACGCCCCCATCGCCCAAGCTGTTGGAATATCCGCAATCCCTTTCATTGCCATTATTGGAAAAGATGGCAAGGTTGCCGACATTCATGTTCGCGGTTCAAAACTTGGGCCCAAAGTTGTAGAATTACTGGCAAAAGAATAAGCAGATAGATACAGACCACGAGCCGCATACCATATAGCCGCGTAGTATCTCCGAGACGCGGAAATGTCCGCCTTGGACTTCGGACCTACGCGTTCACCGGGATTGCGATCCCATCACGTATGTCAAGAGATCACACATTTCGGTCGGCGTAATTCGCTCTTCGAGCCCCTCGGGCATCAACGACATTCCGCTGGACACGAATTGATCAATTCTGGTGCGGTCAACTACTTCAAGAGTTCCCGCTGCAGTGCGTATCGAGATCGATGCCGCATTTTCGTCGGTCACAATCCCGGAAATGGTTCGGCCGTCGTCGAGAGAGACGACGTACGAAACGAAGTTGGGCGCGACCTCGCGATTGGGGTCAAGCACATGCAACAAAACCTCTTGTGTGGTTCGATTGCGAATGGAACTTAGGTTGGGCCCAATTCCCACCCCCGGTTGCCCGTCTTCATCCAGCCGATGACAACTACTGCATTCTCGTCGATAGATGATTTGGCCGTTGGCCAATTGCCCCTGTTTGCCGTCCATCTCGCGACGATATCGTTCGACGACTTCCCGCCGCGACATCAGGGCAGCTTGAATGAGACGGACTGCTCGATCTTTCACTTCCGGAATGGTGCTGCGCAACAAGAGGTTCCTGCGAGCATGAGGTACCTCTCCGGCGCGAATCGCTCCGCTCTCAATTCCATCTAGCAATGCGGTATGCCACTCGCGCCGCCCCAGGAGCCCTTCGATCGCCTGAGCTCGAGCGCTGGCCGGCAATCCACGCATGGACCGAAGGAGCGTGGGGGGAACGGTGTCATCCCGAAAACTTGCCAACAATCGCTGCCGACTGCACGTCCGATGACTCGTCGGGCACGAGCAGTCGTTGGGCAACTTCTCTCGCCCGCGAGATGTCGACATGTTTCAACAATCCGATGGCTGATAATCTCACCGAATTCTCGTTGGTTCGATCGATGGCAACTTGAGCTGCGCGCAGAAGTGCATTTTCGATGAGTTCCAGTTCGCTCGAGCGATCCCCCATCATGACATCCGCCATTTTTCTCTTTGCACGCTCTAAACCATCGAGCAATCCTTGGATGGCTTGAAGCTGGCCATCGAGCCTTGCCTGGGCTTCTGAGTTGGATTGGCTTTTGCTCCATTGACGCAAGTTCTTGAGGAACGCCAACACATCGTCTCGAACCGCACGACCGCCAATCATGACTGCGACATCGTACAACCAAGAACGTTCCATCGGCTTGGTACCAAACGACTCACTCGCCATGATCTCCGCTGATACGGGCGCCGCAATCGATAGCGAAGAACAAAGGACGGCGGTTCGGATCCAACGATCTTCGAACGAATTGCGAGCAAGCGCTGCAAGCGGTTGTACGGCCGAATCGCGAAGAGGTTTTTCGGCATGGTTGGCCAATGCACTCAGAACGAACGCCAACTGAAATCGAACCCGTGGCGACAACTCGGTGTCCGCCATGGAAACAATCTTTTTCTGAAGTGATTTACTGGATGTGAGCCGTTCCTCGCACAACATGACGGCATGTTCGCGTACAGACGCGGCGGTGTCGTTTAGACTGTGAAGCAAAACTTCGTCCGACAAATTGTGCAATCCGAACAATAGCCAAATCGCGTTCAGCCGGGCGATTGCACCAAAATCTTGCCCGTGCAATTGCTGTGAGGACTGGCTTCGAGCAACTGCTTCCAACGGCGGAACGGCCGCAGAATCGAGACGTTCATACAGCAATCGATGGGCGGTTTCTCGCCACCAGCTAGACGGGTGACTGAGCATTGCCACTAGTTCCGCCGTCGAGGCTTTGTGGAGTTGAGGTTTGGGACGGGCAGGTCGAAAGCCAATGGGTGCAATGCGATAGATACGACCTCGATCAGAGCCGCTCCGCAGGTCCACCCGCGACTTGATGTCGTCCGGGATCGACCAAGGGTGCTCGATCGTCTCACGATACATGTCGAGCATATGCAGCGTGCCGTCCGGCGCGTTGACAAAGTTGACAGGTCGGAACCAGTTGTCGGTGGAGGTCAAGAACTCACGATTCGGATTTGAGCGTTGAGATGTGAAGGTCACCGATTGCGCCGACAGGCGTTGATGATGGATCAGATTACCCGCGACTTCGCCCAGGAAGACGCTTCCGTAGAATTCCTCTGGAAATACGTCGCCGCGATAGATGGTCAGCCCGCAAGCCGAGGTCATGTAGCCGGTGGCCGCCGACTCGCTTCGGGGAGAGGCAACGGTAGCATCGTCCGAGAGTCGCTTGGCATTCAGGATTCGCCAAGGCTCCGGAGGGCTCGTCCGGTACACCGGTACAATGTCTCCCGACACGGCGACATCCTGCAGAGCGGGTACCGAGGGCAAGAATGGATTGCGAGTCAGGTATCGCCGTGGTAATACCGGATGCTGGATCGGGTTGCGAATATTGCAGATGAAACGATTTCCTTGATCGTCGAAATCGTTTCCGAATCGGGCACCACCACTGAGAAGCTCGAACGAGTCTTCCTCTCTTCTTGGATCAAAACAAAAATCGCCAGTGCCTATAGTGACTGCTGGTCTGCTTTGATTATCAGAATGCATGATCTTGCCGCCATTCGACGAACCTGCTGCATAGAGCTTGTGGTCGAGCCCCCACTTCAAGTTGTTGATGACCGCTTGAACATTGAATTTTCGAAAGCCCGCGAAAACGCGGCGGCGCACGTCGGCTTTCCCATCCCCATCGGTATCTTTCAAATACCAAAGGTCAGGAGTTGCGACGACGTACAAACCACCCTGCCACAATGCCAACCCGGTGGGCCAAGACAACTGCTCTGCAAACACAGTGCTCTTATCAAACTTCCCATCGCCATCAACATCTTCGAGCATCCGAATTTGCCCGAGCGATACGTCTTGGGTATTTTCGGCGAAGGCATTGTCATTGGCTTTGTCCACGAACGGATAGTCACGCATTTCCGCGACGAAGGCTCTCCCTTGCTCATCGTAAACCATCGCAACAGGGTCCATGACCATAGGCTCCGATGCCAATAGTTCGAGGGCAAACCCGGGCTCTATTTGAAATGATGACAACGTGTTAGCCGGTTCCAACGGTTTTACGCGTGGAAGCGGTTCCTGAGCACTGCACCAGCAACTGCAAGCGCTAAGAGTCGCAATCAGTCCCAACAGATTTCTGGGAAGGTAAAAGTGGAAACGCATCGTCAATCTCGGAGAATCGGCGCAGAATCGGAAGCATCGAACAGAATAATGATTCTATCGTATGACCGCGTCGCGAACTGCAACCACCACGGGCTCCGATGGAGCATGATAGCACGCGGGAGGCAAGTGGTTGCTCGATGCGGACCGCACCGATTCGCTGTTCCAGGTCTCTTCCCAGTCAGACCAGCGCGTGTAGCTGGCCGAGAAAACGACGCTGCCGCGAGGGGTAGGCGCAAGTCCAGCTTGGGCGGCTTGCAATTCAGGCTCAGGCCGAATAATACCCTCCGGCTTCAAGTCGGAAACCAATTCGACGTCGAATCGCTTTGTGGGCCAAATCAGGATCCCAGCATGGTTGATGTCGTAGGGATGCCGTTTGGTGTATCGTGATTCGAGTTGCTCTCGCACTAAATCGACCCCACATTTACGATAAAATCCCTCCATCGCGTTGCAAAATGAATTCCATTGCTCATCCGAAACCGACTTGAGCCAGCCGATCTGAGCGACACATGCAACGATCCAACCGCTCTGTTCTTGCATTCGCAGAGTGAGCACAGAGGCTCCTAGCGTGGGGCACTCCAACTCTATGGAAAAACTATTGGACGATGCCTCGACCGACGAACACTTCAGCGGGTACTGTTCCCATACAGGGCATTTTTGGAGCAATGAAATCAGTTCTCGATCCGCAAAGGCTTGAATAGCATGTTCGACATGATGAAGTTTCTCGCGCGTCGATCGCCGACTCGTAAATCGCAAAAGGGATGCGTCTTGATGCTCCAGTTTGCGGAGCTTTCGATAGATCTTGGGAAGTGTTCCCGAATGGAATCCAGGACGAAGCAGACGTGCGATGGTTTCTCCGTGACTGCCAACAGATACAGGGGACAACCGATCTTTTCGATTGGCCAAATAGAGCCGCCAGTTCTCTTTCAGTTCCCAGACGGCGAATCCAAAGAAGCCTGGCAAAAAGAAGATATTGAACCAAGTGATTGATCTCGCAATCGGAGTTCCGACATACTGCCCCAAGAAGTGAACCATGTTTCCCTCCAACATGATCAAAGCTGGCAGGAAGATCTTGTGAGCGACCGTCACCACCGGAAAATGCTTGACCGGGTGAAAGGTTGGTTCGATCAAGAGATTCACATAGATCCGAATCAAGAACGAAACAAATGACCATGCCACTCCCAAAATCGCTTTGACCAGAATCGATAGCCAGTTCTCGTCGCTATGAAATCGCAACCATTCGTCAACTGCGTACAGAATTCGCTCGAGCGTGTTAAGCAGAAACCGGAAGAAGTCAACGACCCATCCGATAAAGGCAAACACCAGTCTCGCTTGAACTTGATGGAGTGCGTTGGCCAGCCAATCTCGCGTCAACTCCTGTGCGTCTCTCCCGATTCTTGAGTTGAGAACTCCACTCGCGACGAAGCCCAAGACCAAAACCCACCACCAACTGCTCGGTTGCCATCCTAGGATCCCGGGCAACGACCGGCCAAAAAATATCGCCACGATCATGGGTACAACAACGAAGCGTCGAAATCGCACCAGCGCCGTCGCATTCCACAGGCTCTTCAGAATAGGCAGCTTCAAGAGTTGCAATGGGGTTTCAAACAGGATGGTTCTGGCAAAGTCCCAAGCCGACTTGACCATGCGCATCATGAACTTTCGAAACGATGGCACATGGATCAGAGCCATCAACAACAAACCAATGATCAGTACCCACCACAGCGTATCGGTCTGTCCCTTGATGATCTCGTCGACCGCCTGATCTGTCGTTTTCGGCGGAACACCGATCGTCATACCAGTTTCGTCAACGATCCCATCGGGCGGAGCGAACTGGCCCAGCGTATCGCCCGAACTTGGTACATTGCCAGAGGTTTCTCTATCGGCTCGCGACGCAGTGTCGATTTCGTCGTTGGCGATTCGATCAGAAAGGTTTTGAATGGTGTCCTGCGAAACATGCTTCGTGCGATGGAACATGTGCACGATATGCATGGCTCCCTCGACGATCACGACAGCACCCCCAAAAGGAATGATCAAATACATCGTGGCGAATCGCCCAAAGCGAGTTCCGAAGAAGAACGAGCTGACCACTTGCAAAGAGCGAAGGTAAAACTCTCCTCGCCGATAAACTCCATCGAGCGCCAAGTCCAATTGATCGTCGGCTCGCAAGAGTTGATCGCCGTGCCAAACTTCCTTCAATTCCTTGAGATCGGGAAGTTTTAGATCATTCTTGCTGATGACATCTCGCAAATACCCCATCGTGAGGTAGCCGCGATCTGCGATGCAGTCGATCGATTCTTCGATCACTTTGTCAAAAGCGACTTGTTCGGGAATGCTGCGGGGAACCAAGTTCACGTTCAAGAGCATTTGCCTCAGCACCGGTCGCATCCGATCTCGCATTTGCGATTCCGAAAGATGCGCTGCATGCTGAATCAACTCGGTCAGTCGATCTCGATCACCACCGCTCAATCGCACATGTGCAAGCCGAGACGCTGCACTGGCAAGGTGCTTTGCCATGGCTACCTCGCGTAGACTGGTCAAGGGTCTTCGGATCGGCCGCTTGCCTCGGGTGACGATCCACTTGACCAAATCGATTTTGTACGTCAACCGTTCATGATCGAGACAGACTTTTTGCAGGTCGTACAACAGTCGCTTTTCTTTGTTCCAGAAACCGTGAACTGAATTCTCGGCCAATTCCCAAAGGGCTGCTTGCCAATTGTCGGTATCCTGTTTTGCAAAAGCGATCGCGTTTCTAAATCGGCTTACCAGCCGACGAACATCCTCGCGAGCCTTTTTTTCGGCAGATACACGTTTGCTTTCCGTGGTGGCTTGTTGAGCGGCTCGGATCGCGTTGGTAATGGCATAGACGGTATTGCCTCGTTCGTTAGCTCGATCTCGTTTTCGCAATTGCCGCAAATAGCCCCGATCAGACTGAGAGGCTCCAATCCCTAGCGACCAATTCCGACGCGTGCTCTTTAGCCGGTCTTCGTCGCTATCCGTGTGAGAGATCAGTTCGGGCGACGGAGCGCCCTCCAACCTTGACTCACGAAACAACTTTTCGATATCCAAGCCTTGCGAAAGTATCTTTTCTACGTTGGGTACGCGATTCAACGATGGAAACCACGTCGGCAACAGGTCGGGCTCGAAACATCTCAGCTCGGAATACAACGAGACTAACTCTCTCCAAGCTTCGTCTCTCGAATTCGGAGTCATCAACCGAAGCTCAGTGCGAAGCACGTAGTGCGCCTCATCAAATTCAACCTGGCCGATGGCAGCGATATTGCTCCGCAAGAGTTCGCGATTAGATTGCGAGAGTATACTCCTGAGCTCTCGATCCAAACTTGCATGGAAGAGCCGCCGCCAGACTCTCTGTTTGAGTTCCTGAAGCGGCCAATGATCCAGCTCGCCACTATCTGGCTCGCAAATCAACAAGCAATGGTCAGCCAAGTTGCTGAACGAATTCAGCCCTAATTCGTCTGGATGGGTTAATTTGCGAACGTCATCGCTACTGACTACCTGACTTTCGGTGTGCGGTAACTCGACCGAGAGATTTGCGAAGCCGTGGCGATCACGAATGACTCTTCGAATGACGCGAGCTTCGACTAGATATGCCGTCGGATCGGCTGCGGAGAGCGCTCGCCGAAGCTCGGTTATTCTGGACGTTTCCTCTGACATGACGCGAAATCAATCTTTATGGCCAAGGCCAATCGTTGCCCAGGCATTCTTTTTGCGTGTTGGTCAATTCTAGAATTCCTTTCTTCGCCAAACTGAGCATCGCATGCAGTTCTTGGTCGTCAAAGGTAGCTTCCTCTCCTGTCCCTTGGATTTCAATGAATCTGCCTGTGCTGGTCATGACTACGTTCATATCCACGTCGGCGCGTACGTCTCTAGCATAGTCGAGATCGAGCGACACTAGTCCATCGACGATTCCGACGCTGATCGCCGCCAGACTGCTTCGGAGTGGATATTGTGGGATGGGAACACCACGAAAAACGGAATTCACCGCGTCGACCAGTGCAATGAGACCACCCGTGATGGCGGCTGTTCTCGTTCCACCATCCGCTTGCAACACATCGCAATCGATGGTCAGCGATCTCTCGCCAAGCTTTTCCAGATCGGCAATCGCTCGAAACGAACGGCCGATCAAGCGTTGGATTTCGGTAGTGCGACCGTCCACTTTGCCGGCCCGTTCACGAGCTTTGCGCGGTGCCGTACTACCAGGGAGCATATTGTATTCCGCCGTAATCCAACCTTTTCCTTTGCCAACCATCCAATCGGGTACTTTGTTTTCCAGACTGGCGGTGCACAGCACGACGGTGTTCCCGCATCGATACAAAACGCTCCCAGGAGTCGTGTCGGTAAAGTGCCGTTGAACCGTCACCGGTCGAAGTTGATCCATTCGAATTTGCTAATCAATAGTGAGGAGGTTTGTCGTCTGCAAGCGACCGAGTTGAATTGTCAGAGCTCATCGCCGATTCGACAAATGATTTGGCTTGATCGATTTGTCGAGCCAAAAGTTCGATTTTTTTCTGTTGCAAAAGAATCGCTTGATTCAAATCATCGACCGTGTTTTGTAAATGTGCGACAATGAACTCCAATTCTTGCACCCTCTTGTCCAGCGGCGACCATTCCGCAGAACGGGTCCTGTTCAATGAAGCCGGATCGGATGTCATCGTCTACTACTTACCCAAGATAAAGCTTTGAATGGACCATCCATCGTCTTCGGTGCGTACCACGCCAGCGCTTGGCGTAAAGAATCCACTGACTTGATTGAAGGGAGGCAGATTTGCTCCGTTCATTTTTTGTTGTCCTTGCGGATTCTTGGGCTTGAGGATCTTATCAAGGATGGTGGCAAGCATACTCTTGGATTGAGTGATCGCGCCCTGCCTGAACAATTCGTACTGCATTTCGAAGGCGCGGTCCGAGCGCGTAATGTCATTGAAGCTATGTCCTTGGCTGCCAACAACAACGCTGAGCATTTGATTGGCTTGAGCCACATCCGCTTCCTTGGCGAACAATCCTTTTTGAACTTTGCTCTTTGCCGCTCGAATCGTGTCTTTAATCATTTCAGCGTCGGACGCAAAAATAAAATAGTCATCGAGGATAGACATGGCCCACTGATCCAACAAATGTTCATCTTCGTCTTGGTCCTTGTCCCCTTCTTTCCCTGTGGCGAAGTCGCTGACCAGCTCCGTCTCCACATCGTTCTTGATCCGCCAAACCCGGACTCCTTCGACATCTTCTCGCAGCGCGTTCGGCTCGGACTTGCCAAAGCGCTCCAGGACAGCCGACAACTTCTTGGCCGGATCGTTCAGTTTGAGGAGCACCATCGAACGCTTGCTCTCCGGCCCGATCGGTTGCTGGATCTCCGTGACCACAAAAAACTGCGTGGTCAAGTAAGGGAGCACGTCACGATACACATCGATTTGCGGCCCCATCGGGTCGTTGGCGATACCCTCCATGACTGTTTTGAATGTTCCAGGGCCTACGTAGGCGTCGACAATCCCACGGAATCGAGGGAACGCATTCTTGAGATCCCACGAAAACGACAAGACCGAAGCAGTCTCTCGATTGATAAAATCGGGTGCAACAAGAGCTGGTAAGTTTGGGAAATCCAAAATTTTGACCGACTCCGTCGTCGGCTTCTTGACGAGAACAAACCCATTGTGAAAGAAGTCAAAGGACTCTTGATGGATTTGAATATTTCCCGCGATGCACTGGATGCTTTCAAATCCTTCTTTTTCAAGAATCTTGAGGATGTCGGCTTGATTGTTCGACGGTTTGCCTGAAATGGAGCGCAGTAGCTTGGTAAAGCCGATGGGTCGGATGAAGTATTCCGCTTCCGACTTTTCCCCATCGGTGCCGATTTTTTTCTGAACGGATTGATAGATGTCGGTGTTGGCCAGCGAATCTTTCTTGGTTCCGCTTTGTGCGGTTAACAATTCCGTGATGGTCACCATGTCATCGCACGCCAACAGTTGATCCTTGGAAATCGCGTAGAACGATTCCTTGGCTCTCGGTTCCGTAGCGACCTTGGGTAGCGAGTACTGTGTAACCTTGACTCCTTGGACTTCCGAAACCTTGGACACGGCATTCTTGGTCTTGAGTTGGCCATCGATTCGCTTGAGCAAATTCTCGGTGGGAGCAATTCGCCCTGCGATGTCTATAATCATCGCAAGAGAATATGGCTTGGCATCGATTTTAGGTCGTGCGATCCAAGCGATTGCGGATTGGCCACCCGAAATATCGCTCAAATCATCGATTTCCAAACTAAGTTGCCAGCCAGCTTCTTGAAACCTGTCTTGGATCTCTTTGCGTTGAGTGTTCCAAAATTGCTTCAGCAAATTGTCTGCCGCAAGCAGACCGAGTTGAGTCTTGCTCCAAGCGGCTAAGAATCGCTCCGAATCCGGCAAAAGGAAAACTGCTTGCGTGTCCGCTGGCAGCATCTGAACGGCAGGCGTTATCGCAAGTGGTT
>JBEBHM010000044.1:0-20349 GCA_040080875.1 Pirellula sp. | reverse complement strand
TCCTAATTCCTAATTCCTAATTCTCACGCAGCACACCCCGAATGACGTTGCCGTAGACGTCCGTCAATCGTTCGTTTCTACCTTGATGGAAATACGTGAGCAGCGTGTGGTCGATTCCCATTAGGTGCAGAATCGTTGCATGGAGATCATGAACATGGACTCGATTCTCCACGGCGGCAAAACCAAAATCGTCGGTAGCACCATAGGCTATGCCTCCGCGAACGCCAGCCCCTGCCATCCACATCGAAAAACCGTAAGGATTGTGATTGCGCCCGGGCTTGCCGCGTCCCTCGCTGAACGGCATGCGACCAAATTCGCCACCCCATACGACAAGGGTGCTGTCGAGCATGCCGCGGCGCTCCAGATCCGTCAACAAGGCAGCGATCGGCTGGTCTGTTTCACCCGCGTGTCTGCCGTGATTCTTTTCAACGCTCTCATGCGCATCCCACGTCTCCTCGAGGTGACCGCCCCCGGAGTATAGCTGTACAAAGCGAACACCTCGTTCAATCAATCGTCGAGCGATCAAACAATTGCGGCCAAACTCTGCTGTAGGCTCTTGATGGACACCGTACGACTCGATGGTCTCAGCGCTCTCCTGGGACAAGTCGACGGCCTCCGGTGCTTCGGATTGCATCCGATATGCGAGTTCGTAGCTTGCCGAACGAGCGGCAAGCTCCAATCCACCAGGTCGCAACCGAAGGTGTTCTTCATTCAGTTGTGCCAGCAGATCCAATTGTTCGCGCTGTGCTTTTTCGCTGAGGAAGTTCGGTCGCGACAAATCGAGTATTGGATTGCCAGCCGGTCGAAACAAAGTCCCTTGGAAAGTGGCGGGCATGAAACCGCTGGACCAATTCGGTTGTCCGCCGATCGGCCCGCCCCGTTTGTCTAACATGACTACATAACCAGGCATGTTTTGATTTTCGCTGCCGAGCCCATAGACAGCCCAACTGCCAATTGACGGTCGTCCGATGATGGGCTTGCCCGTGTTCATCTGTACGAGGGCGGAGCCGTGTGCATGCGTGTCGGTATAGCAAGAACGAATAACGGCCAATTTGTCTGCGTGTTTGCGCAGGTGGGGATAGAAGTCGGAGATCGGCAGACCGGACGTTCCGCCCTGCTCGAATTTGCGAACCGAAGGGGTCAAAAGACCGATCGCTCGTCCACCTGAATTGATATATTTCATCTCTTCCGGCAACGACTGCCCAGCGTATTTCTCAAGTGCCGGTTTCGGATCAAACGTATCGACGTGGCTAGGGCCTCCGTTCATCAGCAAGAATATCACGCTCTTTGCCTTCGTCTGGAAATGCGGAGGCTTGGGTTTCAGTGGACTCTCTAGGGAGTCCAATGCGATACTTCGGTTGGAGAAAAAGCCGTCCGCATCCAATAGGCTGGTGAGCGCCAATCCAGCAAAGCCAGCTCCCATTTCCCAGAGGTACTCTCGTCGCGTTCGGCCGCACGGAAAATTCGAGTGATTGCGATTCATGGCATCAATCCACGTAAATGAACTCGTTGGTGTTGATCAGTACATGGCAAAGTGAAGCCCATGCAAGTATCTCCGCATACTCTGCGGATACGTTCGCTCCTTGCAATCGTGCCAGTTGGCTCCAAACGTGGGCTTTGGCTGCTCGTTGCTCTCGTTCGCTTGGCGGACGGCCCAAAGCGTCTTTCCAGATGGCCGCCGTACGATTCAATGGATCCGCACTCCTAGCGACAACTTGCGTGGCCATTGCCCTGCTTTGTTCGTGGACCCAATCGCTATTGAGCATGGCCAATGCTTGGGTAGGCACGACCGTCGACTCACGCCGGCCTGTAGGTACAGTATTGTCGCAAATGTCAAAGGTCGTCATGAACGGGACCATCAAGCTTCGCTTGTTGAACATGTACAAACTGCGTCGCATGGTTTGATCGGTTGCTGAAGCCTTGTACGCTTGCCCTTTCATCGACAAGCCTTCGAGAGCTTCCGAGCTGATGGGCGCTTTGAAACTCGGTCCTCCCATCGCAAAATCGATTCGTCCGGTCGCGAACAAAATCGCGTCTCGCAGCGATTCCGCGTCCAGTCTGCGTCGGTTAGCGCGCCAAAGAAGAGTATTGCTCGCGTCGGTGGCCGAGTACTGTTCCGCTTTCGGATGCACCGACGATTGTTGGTAGGTCGCACTCGTTACAATCCGTCGATGCAATGCTTTCATGTTCCACTGGTTTGCAATCAACTCGCATGCCAGCCAATCGAGCAACTCGGGATGGGTCGGTCGTTGACCATTGAACCCGAAATTGTCTGGAGTTCGTACGAGGCCTTCGCCAAAATGATGTTGCCAAATCCGATTGACGATGACCCTGGCCGTGAGAGGGTGCTTGGCGTCGGTCATCCAAAGGGCCAATTTCCGTCGACGCCCTGTGGTCTTGGATTCTTGAACGGCCAGTTCTGGCACATTAGGTTCTACGGCTGTTAGGTTCTTAACGCTTGTAAAAGCGGCTTGATGGAATTCGGAACAGCAGGAAAGCGGGCCAGCATCGACAGCCTGAAGCGGTCGATGAATGTCCCCTTTTTTTAGCGCGTGAAGCGGTTTGGGATTGTTGGTGATGTCAGTCCAACCGAGCACATCGAATCCAAGTTCCTCTCGGGTTGGGCCGCCATTGAACGCGCGATCGCGATGAGCGACCGGACCTGGCCAAAACGCTGCTCCGATTCGGTAGTAATCGGTTTGATAGATGGGATCAAACTTGTGGTCGTGACAACGAGCGCACTTGACCGTGAGACCTAGGAACGCAGTTGTGGTGGCATGTACCAGATCCTCCAGTCGATCATATTGGTACTCCGCAGGATCGTTGGGCTCGTCATCCCAGGTTCCCAACCTCAAGAACCCGGTTGCGATGACGCTTGCTTCGCTACGATTTGAGATCTCGTCCCCGGCAAGCTGATGTGTCAGGAATTGATCGTACGGCATATCTCGATTGAATGCGTCCATCACCCAATCGCGATAGCGCCATGAATTTTTTTTCTCGGCGTCGCGTTCGTAGCCGTTCGTGTCCGCATAGCGAACGACATCCAACCAATGCCGAGCCCATCGTTCTCCAAACTGCGGACTCGCCAACAATGCGTCGACTCGCCGCTCATACGCATCCGGCGATTCGTCAGCCACATACGCATCGATCTCATCCGACGTGGGGGGCATTCCGATCAAGTCAACGTAGAGTCGTCGAATCAATTTGCTTTTCTCAGCGCGAGGCGCTGGAGTCAGTTGGTTCGCAACGAGTTTGTCCATTACGAAAGCATCGATTGGATTGGCATCCCATCGATCGTCTTGGAATCCATTGGATCGCAATGGCACATTGGGATGTTGGATGCCTTGAAAGGACCACCAATCTCTCCCTGCGCGAACTTCCGTGGATCGATCGTAAGGATCGAGAACTCGGTCCTTTGGCCATGCGGCACCCGCATCAATCCATTGGCGCAACAACTCCATTTCGGAGTCCGCCAACTTTTGAGACTTGCCGTTCTTTTCAGGAGGCATTTCGGCAGCCGAGATCTTGGCGATCAGCAAGCTGCGGGCTGACGCTCCAGCTTCAAACGCCTTGCCCGACGCGCCACCACGCATGGCGGATTCAGGCCGTGTCAGATCCAATTCGCCGCTTCGATCGGTTGGATTGTGGCATTCGATGCATCGCTTAGAAAAGACCGCTGCGGCTGTTGATTCGAAATCAGTCTCGATCGCCACACAGGTCCCAGAAAAATCGATGAGGATCCCTAAGGTGAGCAACAACTTTGAAAACGGTCCAGTGGTCATTCCATCGCCTTGTTAAGGACGCGAGCATAAGTTCGTGATTGAGGGAAACGCTATGAAACCAGCCTAGCCCACAGCAAACGACGTTGCTCGTCGGTGACGAACGTGATCTCGCTTAATTGGGGGTTTTCGAAGACGACTTTTGCAGCTGCCAGTGTGGCGTGGCCGCACAGAGGGATTTCTGTATTTCTCTGGCAAGGATGAACAGGTCTTTCGCTTGGACGCAGTCTGAAATGCGGAAATCTTACAAACGATGAGACCATCGTTTTACTCAATTCGCAACCCCCGACAAGTATCCTCGTACGTCGCCTCGAGTTCCAGAGGAACGCTTAGTGTTTCTGAAAGATAGATCGGCAAAGTAGGAAGTAGCGAGCCTACGGTCAATTCGTGCTGCCACGTTTCTACGCGAATCCCTTTGTTGCTTCGACGCGTGTGGAGTGTGACTGCATAGGTGTCGCACGAAGCAATCGGAGGACGTTTGGCACCCAACCGATCCGATAATTCCCCTACTAAGTTCGACCTATAGTTCGTTACAATGTCAACAATGACAACACAAACTTCTTGTTGAAGCAATGCATGGCACTTATCGACAAATGCCTTTCGACTTTGCGGGCGATCTTTGTTACCCGGACTTACCAGCTCAACTGCCGCAACCAATCGTTGTGCACGGTTCGAATCGTAAACACGAATTTCGTACTCCGGCGGTGTAAGTTCGTCTGTTTCCAAAAGAACGGTGGGAGATTCGGATTCCCAAGCAGGTGCAACGTCTAATGGATTGGCGACATGGATGCTTGTTTCTCTTTCTCGCTTGAACGTTGCTACATCGACTTCGACGAGAGTTCCAAGATGGATTTTCAATCCACTGCGATATTGAGGGGGAAGGATCGTGTTCAACCTCATTGCGATTACTCCTGGCCATAGACCATGCACTTCTTCCCATGAAGAATAATTGTCGAGTGGTGGGTGAAAGTGATCGCGAAGCGGCATTGATGTCTCCTTTACTCAACCATTGTACAGAATCTTTTTCGACGATGGTGCACCGGAATAATGCGAATCCGAAGGATTGAATCGTTGGTGCAAATAGCCGTGTCACCGTGCGGAAATCGGCTAGCGCCCAACCCGCAGTTCCTTCCACTCGTTTGAGGCTTACTGAGCCTGAGGCACGCCGATTTCCAGCGGTGAGGTGAGGATCAAATGGCAATCTCGCCTTAATCGCGCATGCAATCGGGTTGAGACGCTCAAGGGGGTTAGTAAAGGCATGTGGCCATCAATTTCCCTTCCAAAACAATCACGGCGGACCCGAAGATCAAGACCTTGTCATCAGTCAACTCGACATCCATGAACCCGGTTCGCTCGGACGATTGAAAGGCTCGCAATCTCTTTCTGCCCAGCTTATCAGCCCAATACTTTGCTAAGAAAGTTTGAACGCCACCTGTCACCGGGTCCTCATCGGTACCCGACCATGGCCAGAAATAGCGGTAGTAAAAGTCGAAACCATCGCTGTTGGCTGGAGCTGTGACCAACACGCCGTTAATGCCTGAGTGGGACTTTTCAAGCAACGCAAAGTCGGGGCGTAGGGCTGCTAGTTCGATGGACGATTCGATTTCCAAGATTACGATCTTGGTATTTGCATTGAAAGAGGTTCTCAAGACTCGCTGAAGGCCAAGAGCACTGATCATCGCGATGGAAACAGGTGCTATTTCCTCGACAGGATAGATTGGGAAAGCCATCACAATCTTTTCGTCACTCCGCTCGATATTCAGTTCGAGTTGCTCGCCGGTGACGAACGTGATCTCGCTTAATTGGGGGTTTTCGAAGACGACTTTTGCAGCTGCCAGTGTGGCGTGGCCGCACAGACGGATTTCTGTTTTTGGAGAGAAATAGCGGATAGGGAGAGTGTTCAATGAGTTTGTGCGCTCAATGAACGCCGTTTCGGACAAGCCGAATTCGCGAGTGATGTTCAGCATCGTTTCCGGGCTGAGAGGTCTCTCAAGAAAACACACACCGGCTGGATTGCCCCGAAAGGGCGCGGTGGTGAAAGAATCTACGATGTACGATTTCATGGTATTTATTTTGTTGAAATAGTATCGGTCTTGGAGCTAGCCAAAGGGCACTCCCATGGAACCTCCGGCGCTATCCGTCGGCGATTTCAGCAGCAAAATCCCCAGCAAGTCCAGACCCATAGCAAGCGATTAAGGTTCACCAATACGCAGAGGGGTTTCTAGATCGAAGTATTCAAAACCGCTGCTAGGGCTAAAACGGCTGAGATCATTCTTGATCCAATGTAAGCCACCAGTGCCAACAACCGTTAATCGCATTGAGCGAGAAGGTATCGCGAGAATTCTTCAGGCGATTGTGAGCATCGCTCGTAGTGGAGGTCAAGCCCATCGCATGGAACGTAGTAGGAACCTAAAAAACGAATGCCTAGATAATTGCAAGTTAGTTCGAAGGGCTGATCAAAGGAGGCTGGAAGCGATGGCTCAGTGCCAGTCGTTAGCACGGCAAATGAGCTGCCGCGAAGGCGACGCCCTTTATCTTGGTAGAATAACAGAACATCGCTGAGTCGGTCGATGAATGTCTTAGCCTGGGCGCTCATTGTGTACCAGTACAGCGGCGTAGCTAATACGCATACTCGCGAGTTCAGTACCGACTCGAGCAGTGGCAAAAAATCGTCGGATGCGTTCGAGTTCGTGTAGGAAAAGTAACCGATGTCGATTTGATTGAGGTCAACAAAATCGGCGGAGTGGTTGGGGAATACTCTTTCAGCAAGTGACCGAGTGTTGCCATCGGATCGTGAAGACGCCAAGATCACAAACGGCTTGGTCACGGTCGCTCCTTTCGGGGTGAATGCTCGCCGCCTAGGGCCGCGAGGGGAATTATGGGTCGATAATCTACGGTGGATTGTGTGCTTTGGTCATAGCCCTTGAAACGCGATTCAAAGCGCTGGGAACACGCGAACTTCTGTCTTCACTGAATTGGCGATAAAGCACTCTTCATGGGCTTGATGGTGCATGTCGCGGATTTCGGCGTCCGTGGGCACCCGACTGCTACTCCACCGGATCGCTGGGCGTAGCTCCACAAGGGTCATCACTAGTTTTCCGTCCGAGTTACGTCCCATTTGTCCAATCGCATCATCGCGGTAGTCATCAACAATGAAATTCTGTTTTGCTGCGATCGAGAGAAAGCAAAGCATGTGGCAACTGGAGAGTGAGGCCACAAACGCTTCTTCCGGATCCACTGCATGCGGGTCGGACATCGGCAATGGGACAATATGTGGGGAGGATGAAGCCCGTACTTGGGCACCGCCATCAAATTCCCAAACATGGCAGCGAGAGTATTTGTTGTCCGTGAACACAGCGTCACCGCGTCGCCACTGAATTTCAACCGAAATCATCATGCGACGGTTCCTTTATTCGAGTCGTCGTATTATCTAGCTTGACTATTTTTGGCGTTTGCCAGCCGCTTTATTGGCCGGGTGTTCCGGGTTGCAAATACTCGTTCCACCTCCATCGCTAAAGTGCTCAATCCTAATTCGGTCGCCTTGCTCGTTGAAAAAATGCCAGGGTCCAGTTTTCTCGCCGTTGACATTCATTCCCGATTCTTTGAGATTTCCGTTGTCCCAGGTATTCTCAATGTTTTTGATCAATCGCACTTCATTCCAAAGCGAGCCTGGTTGCACCACTAAGGTCCCAACCCATTGTTCCGAGTCAATCTTCTCGCCAAAACTTGCATAGTCTATTTCGAATTTACGTTTGGATCGTTCCGCGTTCAGAAATGACGGGCTAGCAGATACTTGAAAATCAAGGGATTCATTCGGAGCAAGCGAAACGAACCCCGCGATGGGTATATCGCCCACATGAGAAGCATCGGTAATGCTCGAGGATGCGCCGGGCCATTCAAAGTGTGCTCGTGACGGCTGACGAGTGACCTTTACGGGCTGTCGTGATGTGTTTTGAATTCGCACATTGACCGAAATGCGGTTCGATTTATCGTTTTTGTCCGGCGCAGATATCGGCTCACCAACGAGCTCTGCTGTCAGCGGAAATTCTGTACCCGGAAGCAATTCAAGAAACAATACGTTACGTTCGTTTCGAGTCTTTGCAACATTTGCCTTATCCCAC
Source organism: Pirellula sp. (assembly GCA_040080875.1). Lineage (GTDB taxonomy): Bacteria > Planctomycetota > Planctomycetia > Pirellulales > Pirellulaceae > JBKCUI01. The sequence goes on along the minus strand of JBEBHM010000044.1, from coordinate 12,449 downwards.
GCTTCCACGGATTTCGAGACATCGAATGGAAACCAACACCCTGTCATATCGTTCAGGGATTTCCTAGCAGAGATGGCCGGGATCTGGTCTGCAATTCCAATTTCCGCTCGACCGCTTCCAACTTGAAGACATCGAATTAACGCCGGAATGACTCGGTCATCACTCCAATCGGTAAGTTGAGCGATGATAGAGCACAGTAGAAAGTTATCGTTTACACCTTGGATCGCTTTCTCAAAGTGGCCCAACGAATCCACATCGTGAAAATGGGCAAGAATCCCAATTGCCGTCCCTCGAACCTGAGGGTTCGGATCAGCGAGCAGCGATCGCACATCTGTGATGCACTCTGCATCCTTGAGAACAGCATAGGCATTCGTAGCTTTGGGTCGCAAGGCTTGAGCGTCCGACATTACGATTTGCCAAACTCGGCTCGCCTCGTCTCGCAAGGTTTTCCTCGAGTTTTCCCGTTCATTAAAATTTCCTAAGTCGAGTCGATATCGTGGCCAAGCACGTCGTCCGCCTGAAACGTACTGGAGCACGCGTGAGGTGAGAAGGGGATTATCGGGATTCATCAGTTGAGGGACAACTACCTCTGGTTGATCTGACGCAAGTGCCAAATAGTATGCTTCAAGTTCTAATGGTTGGATTTTGCGATAACTGTCGATCGACAAAAACTCGTCTTGGAGCGACGGATCAAAGGCCTTGTTTTTTTCCAGAAACCAAAGGCAAGGGATGGTGATATCCTCGACATCCCCAAGAAATTCAGTAGAGGTTGCGGAACTAAGAAATTTGCCATTCGCCTGCCAGCCGATTTCCGACCCAAGCAAGACGTCAACTTCACCATTGACGCTCTCTGGCCCTTTCACTGTGCGCAACACTTTGAGCTTGGTCTTATTGCGAAAGCGATTTTTTTGTGTGCGTAGAGTGATCTCTTCAACGGCCATTTGCTCCCATTTTGCGACAACGATCGTGGGCGACTTTGCGAGTTCAAGTTCGGAAACCGGCCTCGGCGAAATAGCATGTAACTTACTTTCGCCGATGATCGTTAGACAAACGAACGATGGGATGAGAAATAGCCCTGTCCGAATCATATTGAACCTTGCTTCGACTTGAATTGGGATCGAATGTAAATTATATCATTCGCACGCTTCAAAGTCCTTAGTAGTCTTTGTTCATTTGTTGGATGATCTTCTTGATCTCCTTGCGGCCTTCGGCTGGTTCAAGCAACTCGGCTTCGTTCCCTAACTTCAAAACGTTGGGAATGATTTCCATCGGATGATAGGCGGGGACCTTGAGCATGCACGTCCCGTCGCTCTCGAATTCGAGCTGCTGCTGTGCATGCCAAGGCTCCTCCTGAATCCATCGCGCCGCGTTGGATGACAACCGTATCGTGTAGGTGATCGGTCGCTCGCCACTAAAGATGCCCACGCTCTTGCCCAAATGCTGCTCGAGGTCGACCTCTTCATGCGCCTTAAACCAGACATCCAATGCGGTCGCCTTGGTGAAACGATCCAGTTTCCAATGCCGCAATCGATCCTGCGGCTCGTCGTCCTCGTTCTTGAGAGACTCGATCGCAACCACGTAAATGCTCGATTGGTAAATCGCCAACCCATACGGCTCGAGCAAACGAGTCGAAACGGGTTTGCCAATCGACTCGTACTCGATTTCAAGTTTGCGGTGCTCCTGGATGGCCCGATTGATGGTCTTGAGAATGCCTTGCTGCTTCTCATAAGTTTTTGCGGGTACACCGAGCACTCGCAACGTTCGACGATAACGCTGGTAGTGATCCCATACACCGCTCGGCAATTGTTCGCGGACTTTATTCCAGAACCCTTCGATCCCTTGCCAAAACTGCGTCCCAACTAGCGGCAATAACAAATCGCGCCCCATCGACAAGGCGATGAGTTCGCTGGCGGTAATGGCGATCTTGTGCAATCCTTTTTCGACTCGGCTGAGTTTCCAAACTTTGCCGCTCTGAGTCTCCTCGGTGATGATGGCCATGCCGGCGGCTTGCAACGCCTCGATGTCGCGGCGAATGCTGCGTACGTGCAGCGTGCCCAGTCCTAACTCTTGAACGACCGAATCTCGCAAATCCTCTAACGAAGCACCATAGCGGCGACGTTCCAGGACTTGCAGTATTTTGTGTTGCCGTATGAGTTGTTCGTTGCGTGCCAATTGCCCTGTCCTTGGATGCGTATCAATTAACAAAAGGACAGGCTTTGCAAACCGGCCCGAAGCTGTCCCACCATGAAGCAACAGTGTATCGAATTCTATTCGATCCTAGGAGCGGGACGTCAGGACGGTTCGGCGCTCAATAGAACTCGCTTTCAAAGTAGCAGGCACTTTCCAAGTGCCGTAGCCGCAAATAGGTTGGCAACTGCGGACCGCACACGGAGTGCGCCTGCTGCTATGGGTTCACCTGCTATGGGTTCAAAGTGAGTGCCATTGTGCCACTCGCTGGCGCCTTCAGGTACGGTCGAAGGAATATTTGGCTGCGAATCCACAATCGAGTCTTCGTCCATCCAGCGACTGCAAATAGGCTTGGGTTACTTCGCATTCTCCCAATCGGTCGGTTCCATGTGCCTCTCGTATCGCTTGGTTTAGATCTCTAACGCTGATATGCGATGAATGCCCGCATAGCAACACTGCTCGACGTTCGTTTGAGAGCAATTGCCAGCAATCGATCAGTAACGGCAGTAGGTCGCGATAAATCTCCCACCGATCACCTTGCGAACCATGTCCATAGGTGGGTGGGTCCAGCAGGATCGCATCGTATTGACGATTTCGCCGAATTTCTCGCCGAACATAGGCTGCCACATCATCCACAATCCAGCGGATGGGGGCTTCGGCCAGCCCCGAAAGCAGGCAATTCTCCCTAGCCCAGTCGACGGTCGGTTTCGAAGCATCGACATGCGTGACGGTGCATCCTTGGGATGCCAAATACAGAGTGGTCGCCCCCGTGTAGGCAAACAAGTTCAAAACCCGAGGACGCGAATTGTGCAGCTTCGACCGTTCTTTAATTCCCAAACGTTCGTTTAGCCAGGACCAATGCGCCCAATGCTCAGGGAAGATACCGATTTGGCCAGCCGGCGTGGGTTTCAATCTCATCTGCAGACCGCTGCATTCGCACCGCCATTCGAGGCTTGTTGCCGAATCGCTAAATGAGTTGCGGTAATGCCAGGATTGGCTTTTCTCGGCGTCGAACGCAAGGTGTGAACATTTCCAATCGAATGAACCTAGTAGGCCCCCAGTGGCTCCTGGACAGGGACGATCGACGATCACATTGCCTACTCTTTCCAGTTTTCGTCCCTGGCCGAAGTCGATCAGCTGATAATTGGAATCGGGGAGGTGGGACTGAACCAAATGCGTGAACCCTTGAGCAAAAATGATGTTGGAATTATCATTCTTCACTTCAAAAAACTTGCAAGGCACATTGTTACACCCATTCACGTGTTAGCTAGATTCTCACGAGTCGACTTGCGACGGGTGTCTTAGCACCCCGATTTTCCAACCCATATTCAATCGAGCACAGCACGAATGCGGCACTTACTTTCCGCTGTAGTTCAAAACGTTCCAGGCGTACTAGCCCACATCTCAGGGATGTTGGCATCGCGCGGGTACAACATCGACTCGTTAGCGGTGGGAGAAACCGAAGACAAGAATTTGTCTCGTATGACCTTCGTCGTGGTGGGAGACGATCGAGTTCTCGAGCAGGTCCGCAAGCAGCTTGAAAAGATCGTAACGGTCGTCGAGGTGCAGGATATCAGCTCTCGAGATTACGTCGAAAGAGACTTGATGTTGATCAAGGTTCGATCCGCAAACGGCAGCGTTCGCACTGAGATCCGCGAGCTGGTCGACATATTTCGAGGACGAATTGTGGACGTCGGTCCCGAAGAACTGATGATCGAGATTTCGGGCCGGGAATCCAAAATCCAGGCCTTTATCGAACGTATGCGTCCTTATGGAATTCTCGAACTTGTTCGGACTGGCCGAATCGCGATGGTGCGAGGCAGCAACCCAGACGCATCTGAGAACTCGCTCGAAACCGCAGTGCTCGTTCACGACTAAGCTAGCTCATCCAATAACTTAAATTCCCCTTTCTCATAGAACTGATTCTTCCATGGCAGCCACGATTTATTACGACAACGATGCCGATCTTTCCTTCCTCAAGGACAAGACGATCGCCATCCTGGGTTACGGCTCACAAGGGCACGCACAAGCGCAAAACTTGCGAGACAGCGGATGCAAAGTCATCATCGGACAACGACCTGGCGGCAAGAACTATGAATTGGCAGTGACGCACGGTTTCCAGCCGATGGAAATCGACGAAGCCACCAAGAAAGCAGATGTGGTCAACGTACTGCTACCTGACGAGGTCCAAGGGGATCTGTATCGATCGCACATCAAACCCAACCTGTCGCCGGGCAATGTGCTGATGTGTTCGCACGGGTTTAATTTGCATTTTGGTCAGATCGATCCACCCAAAGGGGTCGACACATTGCTTGTCGCACCCAAAGGGCCTGGCCATTTGGTTCGCAGTGAGTACACCAAGGGAGGCGGAGTTCCTTGCTTGATTGCGTTGGGAGCGGGAGCCAGTGAAACCACGAAGAAGATTGGCCTAGCGTACGCCAAGGGGATCGGCGGAACACGCGGTGGGGTGATCGAAACCACGATCGCCGAAGAAACCGAGACCGACCTCTTCGGTGAACAAGTCGTGCTGTGCGGCGGAGTCAGCGAACTGGTCAAAGCAGGCTTCGAGACATTGGTCGAAGCTGGCTATCAACCTGAAATGGCTTATTTTGAATGCATGCACGAACTCAAACTGATCGTCGATCTGCTCTATCAAGGTGGCCTTAATTACATGCGGTATAGCATTTCGAACACCGCTGAATTCGGAGACTATACACGAGGCCCACGCATTATCACGGATGAGACCAGGGCCGAAATGAAAAAGATTCTGAAAGAAATCCAAACCGGCAAGTTTGCTCGCGAATGGATCCTCGAAAACAAAGCCGGTGCGCCCGCGTTTAAAGCCTCGCGACGTCTCGAACGACAACATCAGGTCGAAAAAGTGGGGCAGAAGCTTCGTAGCCTGATGAAGTGGATCGACGCCAAGGTTATCGATTAACCCTTATGGCCAAAATCCTACAATCACTCCCGATCGGAAAGAATGTCGGTATTGCTTTTTCAGGCGGACTCGACACCAGCGCGGCTATCTACTGGATGCGACAGAAGGGGGCTATCCCCTTTTGTTATACCGCCAACTTGGGCCAACCAGACGAGAGCAACTACAACGATATTCCCAAACGAGCCTTGGCATGCGGCGCTGAAAAGGCAAGGCTGATCGATTGTCGACCTCAATTAGTGCACGAGGGGCTCGCGGCTCTTCAGTGTGGTGCTTTTCACATCACAACCGCCGGTGTCCCCTACTTCAACACCACGCCAATAGGTCGCGCCGTGACAGGCACCATGCTCGTCCAAGCCATGCATCAGGACGGTGTCAACATTTGGGGGGACGGCAGCACCTACAAAGGCAACGATATCGAACGATTCTATCGCTATGGACTTTTGGCGAACCCAGAGCTGCAAATCTACAAGCCTTGGCTCGACGAGCAATTCAATCGCGAATTGGGCGGGCGAAAGGAAATGTCCGAACTGCTCGAACGAGCCGGCCTTTCCTATCACATGAGCAAAGAAAAGGCGTACTCGACCGACTCGAACATATGGGGAGCAACGCACGAAGCCAAGGACCTTGAGCTGCTCAGCACCGGAATCAAGATCGTCGATCCCATTATGGGAGTTCCCTTTTGGAAACCCGAATGCCCTGTCAAAGAAGAAACGGTCACTGTCACGTTTGAAGCTGGGCTGCCCGTTGCACTCAACGGAAGAACATTTGCTTCTCAAGTGGATTTAGTCTTGGAGGCCAACGCGATCGGTGGTCGGCATGGATTAGGCATGTCTGATCAAATCGAAAATCGAATCATCGAAGCCAAGAGCCGAGGAATCTACGAGGCTCCCGGGATGGCCTTGCTTTTTATTGCATACGAACGACTCGTCACAGGTATCCACAACGAAGGGACCATAGAACAGTATCGCGACATGGGACGTCGTTTAGGACGTTTGTTGTACGAGGGGCGATGGTTCGACTCGCAATCCCTGATGTTGCGTGAAACGATGCAACGCTGGGTCGCCAAAGCGATTACAGGTGAAGTCGTCTTGGAGCTTCGACGAGGCAATGATTATTCCATCGTCGATACACGGAGCCCCAATCTGACGTACAAACCGGAACGGCTCACCATGGAAAGTGGCCAAGGTGAATTCACGCCGACGGATCGCATTGGCCAACTGACCATGCGCAACCTCGACATCGCTGACTCAAGAGTCAAGCTCGATGTCTATCGAGGCGTTGGACTCATCGCTCCCGGGGGATTGGATTCGATCAAACTGCTTTCCGAGCCATCGAAACAGGACGAGCCGTCCGAATAAGTCGGTGCGCCACAATTTGGATGTATATTTGTACGTGAACGAACTCGCAGATCGGCTGCTCAGTGGCGACCGCGATTACGAATCGATGCAAGCGGAGAATTGGGCGAAGAGCCACCCGGAGCATATTCGCACGTATCGAGAAGAGGAAGCCCGAAACGCAGACGATCGAAAGAAATCGCGTCGCGCGGAGCGTCGGCGCGAGGAAGCGGCATTGGCTCGCGCGGGCGAATAGCACCCTGTAGGCTCTACACCACGCCTACCCGGGGCAACCCCCGCGACCGCCATGGTCATCATTGACGGACACCCAGCATTAACGTGTTTTGCTTTGTTTTACTATTGATCGAGCCTGTACGTTTGCTTGAGAGCTATTCCTCAACGACAACGCTGCGAACGCTTGCAAAGACGACGCCATCCGTTTCCATTGGCACATGGAAATACCCGATATGTCGAGACGTAGTTGTGCAACCCCAAACCGATCTGCTTTAAATTGTTGGAGCAAACTGTTCGGCGTACCGACTCTCTCGCCGCGTTAACACCCATTAAAATCAAGGAAGCAAGAATACCAATTATGGCAACAGCAACCGCCATCTCAAGGAGCGTGATTCCCAATGGACAAACGGCACGCTTGCACCGGGAAATCGCGATCTGGCCTCGATGTTTTTCGAAATCCTGTCGCATCATCAACTCGCAAAATCGCGTAACTGGAATAACTCACACCAAAGTCAACAGGTGCTGCTGAAATGTTCAGGCATCGACCATTCCGGCATTAGATCACAAGGCAAATAACGTTCGGCTTACTCATTAATAAGCGTTTGAGGGTATGGTTTTTCGCGTCGACTTTCAAATTATTCTTCAATTTCTCTACCGTCCCTGTCGGATGTCGCTTCCTATTTATGCGAGCTAGCAGTCTGGATTTTCCCAACCCAAAGGGTTTGCGAGGAAACAAGGGACGATAATCCAAGAATTCATACCGTGCATCGGGTCGTCATTGGGAGTTTTTGTTCTTCCGTTCGCCCTAAGGTGAGCGGAAGACTAATCGCAGTCTTAGGTCTTGCCGACCGGTGCTACGCTTATCAAGCGGACAAGATGCTCTATTGCAATGACACGCTTAACTCGCTCGAGAAGAGAAGCGCCAACCACGCGGTGTTGTTTCGAAAACGATTGTCGCTATTATCGGAAACCGATGCTGTCGGTGCAGCGGCCTTGTGATACTGAGGGTACGTTTACCGTTGCAACTGTAGTGACAAATAGATGCGCCGTCGCCAATATCGTTCAGAAACGACTGATCACATCGGATCGTACCATCCATCCGACCGTTCTGCCTGCGGTGGGCTAGCAGCAACCGAAAGCGATTACAATTGGAGCATCGATTGCGGATCTAAGCGACCTAGCTCCGCGTAGAGTTCGTCGCAAGCGTTGTCGGCCAGCTGCTCTCTGTCGGGCTGTTGATCATCGGATGTGGGCTCCGTCGCCAATGCCACGGATTCGTTCAGGGCGGTGGCAAAATAACGGTCCATATTGATGAGAATTTGTGGTTCCCATGGCAAGACGCCCGAGTCCATTTCAACTGCGGGGCTAGAGCTCTTGTCCGCTGTAAACCACATGGTCGTCAGTGGTGTTGCGTTTACCGACTGTTCTCCTTCGCCGTGATGGTCATGTTGAATTCTATTGAGCTCATTGCAAACCAGCAGCACATCCAGCGGTGAGACCATTTGATCTTCGTCGACATCGACAAAGTGTGTCGATACACCTTGGTGATCGTTGATCATGTTAATGACCAGAAGTGCATCCAGCGGGGTACAGTCACCATCGTCGTCAACATCGAACGGATCAAAGGAGTTATGTCGCAATGCTTGGTTCGACGATGATTTGGGCTCCAAGACATTGTCAATGATATAGTCGGCGGTCTTGTCGCCCGCCATGATCCCGTCGTCTCGATCGAATGCCCAGTGAATCCCCAAATAAATTCGGCTTTGGCCATTCTCATACTTGGCTTCCGAGAAGCTATCGAACGTGCGTGGAACTACCGGTCGTGTGTTTCCGTCTACCCCGCGTGTTATTCCGTTGAGTTCGTCCGATATGAACGTGAATTGGATATCGTCCCGTCCGTAAAAGCGTTCCAGCGTCTGGAAGACTGCCGCCCCGAAGGTGGCATGCCCCGATACGTACGCAGGGAAGGGTGGCGTAAAGTTGGTATCCCCAGGTCTAGGGTTGGAGGCAGGTGCACCCAAGGGGAGCCACGTTGCGTCGCCGTCCGTTTCAGGGTTGCCATCAAGGTCGGCTCCTCGAATGCCTAGTACAGGGCGCCAGAAGTCGTCGACATATTTGCATTTCCAAGCGGTCAAGCCTGCATCCGCTTGCGCAAGATTGATCAAAGCGAATAGCCTCGCATTATCAGCTACGGTGTTGTTTTGTTGGATCGCTATCGTTTGCGCAATCTGATTGTAAAGTCGCGGAGGAGTTCCTAATCCTGGTCGACCGTCGTAGCCCCAATAGATACCGATGTTCGTCTGTTCCTGAGTTCGTTGGGTAGGGGCAGCGCTACCCAGCGCATAGACTTCTTCGTAGGCTGCCGTGTATTCGTCGCTCTGCATAAACGCCATCCGTCCTGCCAGCGTTCCATCATCTAGGCGTCGGGGTTGGAATTGTGCAAGACTCTCAACCGCAAATGGTTCGACATGCGAGGCGCCGGGCGCATAGAAGCCTTGATTGGGATGCGTAGGATCGACGTTATGAAATCCAGGCAAATTCTTGGGTTGGTACTGCGCATCGAAGACCATCAAGTCGGCCACGCCGTCGTTGTGCCGATCCGCGAGTATCAGCTGTGCCACACGAGCACCCACCGTGCGGCCTCGGTTCTCAGCCAAACCATTTGGTATACGGGCAAGGGTTTCGCTCAGAGCAGCATCGAAACGGGGTTGCTGTGACGGAAACAATGCTGTCAAGGTATCGTGGGCTGCTTGTGCAACCGCAGCATCGCTATCCGTCTTACCCGTCGTACGAACACGAACCAAATAAGGAGCCCCGTTTCGCTCGATCGAATTGTATGCGTCGTACATGGCAGCACTCACAATCGCGAAAGCGCGGGCCGTCAAGATCGGGCCACCTTGCTCAGGAGTTGCCGAATGATCTGATGCGTTTGCATCCAACATCACGTTATTCCACTCCAAAATCACATCGGTCGCCATGAGATGGCGTGACTCCAGCAACTCAACCTTTAAACGACGAACTTTGTTTTTCTTGGTCTGGGCAAAAGTTGTTTGAGGCTTTGGTCTCACAAAGAGCCCTTTTCGCATTGGAGATGAAGTAAACATGATGTCAATTTGACCGTCCTTTATCGAATTCGATTTTCGCGTTGTCGTTTACGATCCCTTGATGGTATTTGAAAGTGGTGAATATTTCCACAAATCAGAAGGTTCAACGGAAAATTTCTATTCACTCAATCCGCTTGATAATGTGCCATCCAAACGGGCTCTTTTCCTAACTGTATTCGGCAAGCCCATATTCGCCCACTTGCAAAGCGAAACCGATGTCGCCAAAGGCAGGTACCATTTCGCCTCGGGCAAAGGCTCCCTTGCCGGCTTCGGTAACACCTCGATTAACCATTCTATAAATACCGGGAGGGGAATCGTCGGTGTATTTCTGAACAATAGCGGAAAAGTCTTCGCCGGCTTTGGCCTGTTCAAAGAGTTTTTGAGCCAGCACACCCGCTTGGTCCTTTTTTCTCGGAAGGATTTTGTCGCCAAGCGTATCCTCAAATGCGATCAAGCAATGCTGAACGGTGATGAATTTGGGTTCGCCATTCGGCATCGTGATGGAATTGGATTCAGGTTGGCAACCCATGGTCGCAATACAAACCAGAATCAATATCGATGGAAGCCAATTCATGTTATTCATGTTATTCCTAATTCCTAATTCCAAAATTCCTAATTCCTAAAAGATGTTCTTCGAAAAACCGGGTCATCATTTGGTATTGATGATAGACTTGGTCTGGATCGACTAGACCGTGTCGATTGTTGGGATAGACCATCAAGTCAAATTGCTTGTTCGCCTTTTGAAGAGCGTGCACCAGCTGCATGGTATTGGCCATATGAACATTGTCGTCTATTTCGCCATGGATGAGCATGAGCCGTCCGTGCAGGTTGGGAGCTGCGGTCACGACGGAACTCGATCGATAACCCTCAGGATTTGCCTTGGGCGTGTCCATATACCTTTCGGTATAGACCGAGTCGTAGTTATTCCAATCGGTAACAGGTGCACCCGCGATACCAGCTCGGAATAACTTGCTGTGCGTCATGGCATACGACGTAAAATACCCACCGTAACTCCAGCCCCACATGCCGATTCGATCGGTATCCACCCATGGCTGTTGACCGAGCCAGGCTACCGCATCCTCCAAGTCTCGGAGTTCGGTCGAACCCATATCCTTGTATATTTTCCAGGTATCTGTATTTCCTCGGCCCAATGCCGAGCGATTATCGCACAGTAGAACGCAGATGCCTTTCTCTGCAAGGTAGCGATGCCAAAGATCATTGCGACGATTCCATGTGTTTTCTACCGATGGAGCCGCCGGACCTCCGTAGACGTAAATCAATACCGGCAGTTTGTGGCTATGAGCACGCGCGGTAAAGTCGATAGGTTTGTACATCAAAGATTGCATGCAGAATCCATCGCGGGCTTTGATCTCAAACAACTCGACTTGTGCTGCCTTGAGATAATCCAACCGATCACTGCGGTTGCTCCCGACGAATCGAAGCTTCTTTCCGGAGGCATCGCGAAGCCAAAGTTGACTCGGTGTATTCGCATCGCTCCAAAAATCTAGGTAGTAGTTGCATTTCGGATGAACACTGACGCGATGCGATCCGGTCGACTCGCCAAGCGTCTCCATTTTATTGCTGTCCAAATCGATCCGCAGCAAGTCGGAATTGACTGGTGACGAACGACGACCGAGTAACCACACTTGTTTACCGTCCTTGGAAATAGCCTCAATGGACTTGACGTCCCAATCTCCCTGGGTGATGGCAATTCGGCTCCCGTCCGTTCCGATTCGAAACAGGTGCCGCCGCCCCGCTGCGGCGTCGCTCAGCCACAAGAAACTTCCATCGGGCAGCCATCTTGGCTCCTCGAGGACATCGACCCAAGCGGGTGACGTTTCCTGGGTAAGTTTTCTAGATTCCTTAGTCGTTAGATCAAAAGCGCACACGTCGAGCTTGGATTGAATCCGGTTTTGCATTTGAAAGACGACTTCAACTTTTCCAGGATTCGCGTTCCAACCCACTCGCACGACGAGCCGATCGTCGGTCGGATACTCATTCAACGGAATCTCGATATGTTGGGCGCTAACGACATGAACCGCGTGCAAGGAAACGGACGGATTGGGTTGTCCGCTTTTCGGATATCGCGTCTCTTCGATCGTTTGGGCAAACGTCAGCGAATTGTCGATCCGGAATCGAGGCACGGGTGTCTCATCGAGTTTGAGATACGCGATCCATTCTCCGTCTGGGCTCCACCAATACCCTTTGAACTGTCCTCGTCCATAAATCTCTTCTTGATAGACCCAATCAAGTTTTCCGTTGAGGATTTCGCCGCCCCCGTCGTTGGTCAGCTTTTTGACTTCGGTCGAGTCGCAGTGTGCAACCCAAATGTTCTGTTCGTGAATGAATGCAAGGTGCTGGCCGGATGGACTGAGTTCGGCCAATTCCTTGGTTTGGTTTGGGGAGTGAGTGACTTGACGAACGGTGTCAGTGGCACTTGATTCCTTGCCAAGTTGAAACAGGAAGTAGTCCCCTTTGTGTTCAATCAGTGCGTTCTCAAACTTCGGATCAAATACTTGGATGCGCTGAAGAAAACTGGTGGCGTGACCATTTTTGAAAGCGTCGAGTTTTGATAGTGCATCGACCAATCGTTTTGGGCGATCAAACGGTTGTTGGGCGCCCGACCCACACTCTACACTCATCCAGCGGCCT
>JBEBHM010000584.1:0-5635 GCA_040080875.1 Pirellula sp. | reverse complement strand
GTTTTACCGTGTGAATGTCCTCTCGATAACGATTCCTCCTCTCCGCGAGCGATTGAATGACGTTCCACTTTTACTTGAGCATTTGCTTGGACCGCAATGGAAGCTCGGTGAGGGTGTCCAGGAACTCTTTCAAAAGCATGGTTGGCCAGGCAACATTCGACAATTGGTGAACGCATTAGAACGAGCCAAGATTTTGGCGGATAGCAACATCATTGAGGTGAAGAATTTACCTCCGGAGATGCGAGGTATCGATGCAGCGACAGGTCTTGGGGCAACGGAAACGAGCGAAAACGCAAGTATTGGAATCGGCGATGCAGTACCGATGGAGTCCATTTCCAAGCTGCACATCACGGAAGTTTTGAAGAGAAACAACGGTAACAAGGCAAAAGCAGCCAGGGAATTGGGGATCGCCCGACGAAGCCTTTACCGAATGCTTGAGAAGTTCCGCAGCTAAGAAAACCTTGCGGCCTGCTCATCATTCTTGTTGACGGGCTCTGCGGTTCCGCATGGCTGACAGTGCTGGCCAGTTCTACCAAGCAGAGCCTCTTCCCTCTCGCATTTTTGGCAGTGCAGCAGGTCCTGCAACGAGTCTCAAGCTGTCTGGAAATCTTCAATCTTCAATCTCCGATCAAAAACCAAAAATCTCCGATTTCCTTGCGGGATATTGTCAACTTCGACGCGTTTGTGTGTGGTTTCCCAGGAACCGAAAGGTTGATGCGGGAATCCAAATAGGTTAGCATTCCATGTGGGGCTCTTTTCAAATTGGCCGAGCTTAGGTGACAAATGAAGTTGAACACGGGTCGGATCCAAACTAAGCGTGCTTCGCCATCGTTGGTTCGCAGAAAACTCTTTCGTCGACGTGTCGGTTCCTTTGAGTTGCTCGAAAACCGGCTTCTCATGTCCGCCAGTTCCATCAATGGCCGTCCATTTATCGACCTTGGTCCTTCGGATAACGTTGCACTTGATCAGCCGCGGGTCGTCATTGAAATGGGAAATTCCCTTAATCAATCGATCGGTCCTGAGATATTCAATTCCATGCTGCTGGACACAGGTGCCAACACTATTTTGATGTTTCAAACAGCCATCAACGACCTCAATAGTTCGCCGCCACCCTATGCTACAAACGGGTTTTTCGAAGAAATCGGCGTGGGTGGTTCATCGTTGTATGATTTGTCGATTCCCTATCGTTTCGATTTCGCCGGTGAAAGCGGCGAACGACAAACGCTACTCAACACCAAAGTTATCAGTGATGGAACTCGCGATTTAAGTATATTTGGTCCATGGGGAATCGTCGGGATGCCTGCCATGACGCAACGCATCACGTCGCTCGATTTCACTGGCTGGTCCAATCCGTCGACGCTTGAGCTGTTTATGAAAACGGATTTTCCAAGTGCCATTCCTGCCGCAACAGGACCTCGCTATTCGTTTCAGATGGACAATCGTATCGAGTTTCATCCAGAACCGCATGTGGTCCCAGCAGGGCTCGCACCACCAGCTTGGGCTGATGTTCCATTTTTGACAGCCCAGTTGAAGAATGGTGATTTGGTCGCCGGTGGGAACTTCCTATACGATACGGGGGCCCAAGTCAGCATCATGTCAACGAACATGGCAAAGTCGCTAGGCTTGGATACCAACTTGGATGGAATTCTAGACAACCGAGATGCACTTTTTGCACGCAACGAAACGATCGGTGGAATCGGAGGGCTAATCGAAGTACCTGTTTTTCTCGTTGACGAATTTCACGTCCCGACGCAACAAGGTCCCGATTTGGTTTGGACCGATTTGCAATGGCTCATATTGGATATCGTTCCGGGGATCGACGCGATCTTCGGGTTCGACAACATGACCAGCGGTTGGATTGAAGCTTTTTCAGGAAATGGTCAATCCGGCTACATCCTAAAGTCGTACCTTGATTTTCGTAATTATGAAGCGACAGGGATAGGCACGGCTCATATGGACCTCAACCCGGATATCTTCGCGATTGTAGATCCCAATGGTCCCGGTGCGATCGTAACCGAAAGCGGTGATATCACTTCTGTGAGCGAGTCAGGTGTTACAGATACCTATCAAGTAGCACTGTCTCAGGCCCCGACAGCCAACGTCCGCGTTAACTTGGTTACAGCGATCGGAAATCAAATTTCTGCTGTCAGCCAAGCCAACCCTACCAATGCATTCCTGGATTTCACGCCTACGAATTGGAATGTACCGCAGACAGTCGTCGTGTCTGCAATCAATGATTCGGCTGAAGAAAGTCTGCACCGTAGCTATGTGAAACACATAAGTTCAAGTACCGACACTCGCTACCAAAATGTTGGAATGCCACGCGTCATCGTGAATGTGATCGACAACGAAGCCGCAGGAGTCATGATCATTCCAACGGGAGGGTCGACAGACACCATGGAAGGTGGTTTTACCGATACATACCAACTGGTGCTAACGACGCTTCCGACGCAACCGGTAACGATCACATTGGAAAACGTTCAAAACCAAGTGCAGGCCCGGGCCGCAGTCGGAGGAACTAACATCCTGACTTTCACTGCGGCGAATTGGAACGTTCCGCAGACGGTACTCGTGACGGCAACCGACGACGCGTTGGTCGAGGGTGACCACAAGTCATATATCAATCATTTGATCGGTTCTACCGATCCAAAGTATCAAGAAGCGTTTGCGCTACAAGAATTGATCTTTATCCGAGATAACGACGTGCCACCCGCAACGCCACCTCGAGTCAGTGGCGTTCGCGTTGGCTCATCGGCTTGGACTGCCGCATTTAAAGAGTACGTTGATGCAGTCGACAAACAAGGCATTCCAGTCCCTACAGGCTCCTCAGCTCAGCTGAACGCGATGCCTTGGGTCAATGTGGATCGCATTTACGTCTCGTTTACCAAAGACGTTGGCACGAGCATCCAAGCCTCCGACTTCGTACTTGGCAACACTCCGGGGTTTCGTGCCAACGGAACTCAGCCCGCCCCCGTCACCATAACCAGCGTTCAAATGGTCAATCCACGACTCGTGGAAATTCGATTAAGCGCCATGCTGGATCCAACATGGATCGATCTCAAGATTCTATCTGCTGGCGTGACGGACTCCACAGGAAATATCCTCGATGGAAATTGGACCAACGGTGGTTCCAACACACAATCTGGAAACGGTTCCGTGACCGATACGACACCTGTCAACGGAGTGGTCCCAAACGACTTCTCCTTCCGAATGGCATACTTGCCGGGGGACGCCAACCCCATTCAAAATCTAGTGGTCAATTCCACCGATGCCGCCAGAGTGATTAGCAAACAAAATGAGTTCTATATCCCCAACTTCCTTCCAGGGAATGTTGCGTCGCCGGGCTACGATCCCAAATCGGACTTGGACGGGAGCGGCATCATCAATTCGTTTGATCAATTCTCGGTTCTGAGCCGCCAGAATTCGTTCTTGCTTACCGCTCCAGGATTCTCGCAATCCTATATCGGCGTGACGATCGATCACAAGATCGATCCCAATCAGGAAACACGCATCCCGGTCGTCTCAAGCGTCATATTGTCCGACCGGTCCACTTCCGAATCGAGAAACGGATTCAAAGCTATGAAGCCAAACTTCCTGGCCATGACGAACCAACCACAAAGCGATGTCTGGCCAATTGAGACCAAGCAGCTAGCATCACAGATCGACGAAGCCATGGGCCGTCTAGACGACGAGATCGATGTGGAGTCATTTGACATCTGCTTCGCGAGTTTGGTTGAGGGTTGACTAGGAATTAGGAATTAGGAATTAGGGATTGAGTTGGACGCACTTAAGTGCGTGCTTAACGCTTACTCCTTACTCCGTACCGCTTACTCCTTGAAAATATTTCCAAGTCGCAGTTGATTTTACAGGTTCTTTGTGAATAGACTGGAATGCAGTGCTGCGAAACGCGTCGCAGCGACAAATCCTCGCACCTTGCGTCCCGGTTCTTGGCTGAGAGGCTGCAAGGTCTGGCAATTTTGAAAGGAGGTGATCAGTGAATTTTTTCTGTACTGGCCATGGGGGTGAGGCGGCATAAGCATGCCGGCGGGCTGCATATGCCAAGCAGCCTCAACTCCACTCTCTGAATTTCGACTCGACCTAGACATTGCAAGAGAATAATAGCGTTTCAAAACGTTAGCCTTACGAGCAATTGTCGATGCGAATCAGGGGGATGTATCGTGTCCCAAACCTGGGCCTGCGAAACCAAATTCGCAGGCCCAGTTCTTTATGTTCGTGGGAAGAACAGCCTTAGCCTCATTCGATTAATTCTTGCGAATCTCCGCGAAGCGATCGCATCTTCTATCAACAACTAGCGTACGATGCCAGCAATCGCAATTCCAATGACATGAATGCAAAGTACTTCCAATGAGTCCATCCGTTGAAACGGTCTTGCCGCGAAATCGGCCACGTTTTGGCGCGCTGTGTATGCTTCTTTCCATTGTGTTCTTCAGCGCCAATACCCTCACACTCAAGCATTTGTCGCAATCGGACGTCAGTCCCTGGATCGCGCTCATGGTCCGAGCTGTCATTGGCATGCTCGTTGTCGTTTCCTTGTTTCGTTCGGGTAAGTCTGTGAGTTTCCGGCGTGCTCTCACTAGTCGAATGTTGGCTTACCGAGGCTTGATGGGTGTATTGGGTACGATCGCTTACTACTTGACCATTCCCGATTTAGGGCCGGGAAAAGCAACCATCATCAGCAACACCTATGTCGTGATTTCGGCACTCATGGCCGTTTGGTTTCTCAAGGAGACGTTGAGCGCGCGCAAACTTTTTGGAAATCTTTTAGCGTTGGTTGGACTGACAATGCTCATCGCATCGCCTGCGCAATTGCATTGGTTTGGCTGGAGTGAGTCGTTGGCGGTATTTGGCGCTTTCATGGCGGCCGGAACCGTAATCGTGATTCGCAAACTAACGTTGACCGAGTCGACCGCCATGATCTATACCTCCCAGTGTGTCTATGTTCTGATCGGCTCTCTACCTTTCGCGATTTACGAAATGCAAGGTCACCCGATTGGAATCGGAAACCTGTATTGGCTGGTGCTAGCCGGAATCAGCGCCACTATCGGCCAACTCGCGATGACCGAAGGATTTCGGCATTTGACTGTCACCGTTGGAAGTACATTTCAAATCTGCGTTCCGTTGGTGATCGCGATAGGAGGAGTGACGCTCTTCGGCGAGACGTTTACACAAGCCCAATTGTTGGGTGCAGTCCTGATTCTCGGTGGCTGCTATTGTGTGACGGCGCTACGCTGATGCGTTTACTGCTGGTACGCGGAAAGCTCTTCGAGGCTGACTTTGCATGGGATCTGTACAGCGTAGCTAGTGGGCCCGAGACCATGCGCCGTGATCAGAGTTAACAAAACCAACGTGTTTTGCAATCTGCGGCAATTGTTCACTTTGCCAAAATCCTGTTAAAGGATGTCAGTTACCCGGGAACAAAAAAACTGCTCCAATCATGCTTTCTCACTTCAATACGTCATATCGGGTTGATGTTCCACATCCCTCGGTCGACGCAGAGGGAATTGGCTCGCCAAATCCCCAGTCAAGGAAATAAGGGCTAGGTGTTTGCCAACAGCCGCAAATTTCAATATATTCTTCGTTCGTGCGTGCACGCACGAACGTTGAGCAACCTCAG
>JBEBHM010000583.1:0-5657 GCA_040080875.1 Pirellula sp. | reverse complement strand
GAGTGGAACTTCCTGTCCAATTCGAGACCTAATAGCGTTGAGTTGATCTTCGGCTTCCCTGCGAAAGTCGATTTCCTTCGGTTTCTTTGACATGGCATGTACTCCTTTGCCACGAGTTTCTCGATGGCGATGACACGTTTGGTCAATTGCCATTCACGCCTAATTGTTGTGATAGCATTGCAAGAGGCGTTTCATTCGGAACTATTCGCGATGCGTTCGGGCCGAGTCGAAGCAGGAGTCTGATCAAATTCAGATACGAGGTGTGCGTGGCTGCAAATTGGCCGCAACGATCGTGGTTAGGAATGGCATCACAAGGTTTTATTTGACTGCCCTGCGAGCCAGACACAATGATCTGCAGCTTTGGATAAGCCGCGAGGAGATTTGCTGCAGTTTCGACATGGGTAATGTTTTCCAGCTCGAAGGAATCTGGAGGGCTGTTCCCCCATCGTTCAACAATCGCCCTAGAGCGTTTGTCCCATGGATAAGGCAACTCCACAGGGTCAGCTCTTTTCCAACGGACTTCTGGAAGTCGTTCTTTCGTTCTCGCAACGAAATGGTAGATGTAGCTTTGCATGACTGGATTGCTTACCCAGCAGTCATTTTGATGCAGGTTCACGTTGTAGTCGGCCTGCAGGAAGCGAATCGCGCTACGATGGTAGGTCCACAATTGGTTGACGACTAGGCATTCTCGATCCATGGTTTAGCACGATGGCATTCCTGAGGGCGAGTTTCGGATTCCGAACAAATTTATTAACGACACGAGGTGACAACATGGAACGAAGAGATATTCTGAAAATCGCAACAGGATCAGCGGTCGCTATGGCCGCAGGGCAAACCGCGACGGCCTCTGCAAATGTGCAGCAGACCAACGTAAGGGCTAAAGGAATCGGCGTTAAGGACATCGCTCCGACTCCTGCAGAGTACTTAATATCCGACCGTTTCAAGGGGAAGACTCTGATCGTTACGGGTTGTGCTCGCGGCATGGGTGCAGCTGCCGCCATACGTGCTGCAAGAGAAGGGGCAAACATTGTCGGTGTGGATTGGATTCAAGACTTAGGCGAAGCGACGATCCAAGGGATCAAAAACGCTGGAGGCAAGGCGACATTTGTATACGGAGACATCACCGAGACAACCGTTTGTGAGCGGATGGTCAAGACTGCCGTCGACACTTTCGGGCGGCTTGATTTGGCGCTCAACAATGCAGGAGTAATGGACGGTGTGTTCTCAGGTGACGCTCCAAACTATGCGAAGCAAAAGGAACTGATCTTTGCACCGATCCATGAAGCGAGCGACTCCTACTGGGACAATGTTCTGAGAGTGAATGCGACTGGTGTTTTCCGCAGCATGCGAGCGGAGCTTCAACAATTATTGGCTCAAGGTTCAGGAGGTGCCATCGTAAACGTAGGATCGATTGCAGGTATGACAGGTCTTGCAGGCAATCCTGCTTATGTTGCAAGTAAGCATGCAGTCAACGGACTTACTAAAAACGCTGCTGTGGACTACGCGCCCTATGGTATTCGAGTCAATTCGGTCAACATGGCAGCAACGGATACACCAATGGTGGAGCGTGCAGGTATCCTCGTTGCGGAAGCGGCAAAGGCCAATTTGGGCGTAGGAATGGGGCGTATCAAGATCGACAGCTTGCTATCATACACCGACTCGAAGAAGCGGCCTGCAACGGTTGCTGAGCAGGTCTCGATGATGCTTTTCTTGCTGTCTGACGAGGCGTCAAATTTTACTGGCGGCATCTACGCAACGGATGGCGGCTGGACGACGTACTGATAGATCTCGTCGGTTTTGATCCCTGAAGCAATCGAAGTTTGCGCATTGGCTTGATGATAGCGTACCGAAGCGATTAGGATTCAATATCTCTTGTTGTTACCGCATCCTGGCTAGCACGCCTCACGGTCAAAACATGAACTTCAAGCGGTTTGATCGTAAAGACTGCGCGATAGCTTGGACGACTACCAACGCCAAGCGGCATTTCTCGAATTTCGACCTCGACTGAACCATTTTCTGGTGCGAGAGGAAATCGCTCAGGCATCTTACGAAGGCTTTCAAGTTGCTCATAGATCGCGTCAAACCATGCAATCGCCTGATCAGGCGAATGATTCTCTGCCCACCATTCTGCGTTGCGGAGAATGTCTGCTCTTGCCCGAGCAGTTAGGAGCAAACCATAATTCATTGAGCAAAACGCTCGACTAGCACAGCTCGGTCAGTCGTTCTCGCCTGATCAATGGGAACGGAACGTCCCGCCTGCATGTCAGCGACTCCTTCTCGAATAGCATCCAAATCGGAGCGGCGTTCCAATTCGGCTAACAAACCACTATCGATCACGTAATAAACGCGACGTGTAGTCGGATCGACAATCTGCATCGGGGCGTTTCCGCCTGCATGCAGTGCTGACGCTTGATCTGGAGTTAGGTAAGTAATCATGGGCTCTAGTATAAAGCACCAGGAGATCAGTTGCAAACATCGGCATAATGCTGCAGCGTAACACCACCCCTATTCGTGGGTGTTCTCGTTGTGTGGAACAGCATTTGCGTCTCGTTCAATCCGAATTGCATGACCGAAGTGGTTAAGACTTCGAGTCAGAATTTTCGATTTGCGTCAATTGATCTGCTGACTCCAAAAACGCCGGATTTTCATATGTTTGCCAGAACTGTCGTCGTAGTTTGCTTGGTTGGATTAATGGCTGTTAGTGACAACTGTCGTGCTCAATCTGATAACGATCGAAGCAAGCAACGATTGCCTAGCAGCTATCTGTACTCAGTGCTCAATGGTCAGAAAGGTGACAAAACGACTTTCCGCGATTCGTCTGGTCGGACGCAAGGCTCAGCAACCCAATCCGGCAATCGCATCTCAATCCGCGATGGTTCAGGTCGATCTATTGGTTCCGCTGAAACGTCAGGCAATAAGACAACATTTCGCGACGCAAGTGGCAGAACGATCCAGACCGCAACCACGAATGGTGAGCGTACGACGTTCCGCTCGTCGAGCGGCGGTAGCTTGGGTACTGCAAGTCAGACTCGCAATAATACTACATTTCGCGACGCGAGCGGACGCTCAATTGGATCAGCATCCAGCAGTGGAACTCGGACGACCTTTCGGGACAGCTCAGGGCGTTCGTCGGGATCAGCCAGCAACAACCGACGATGAGACGAATTGCCCGGTTCCGTTCATTTGTTTCCACTGTTCCCTTTGATTCTTCCAACTTGGCTCCAATGCGATTGTTTGGAACATGCGAAGGCATAACGCATCTCTACCTTGCTCGATTCGGGGAACGTTTAGGAGTTGTTCTTGCAGGTCAGGGGCTAGCAATCTCAGATTCATGATCTGCGTAACCCTCGCTCGAGTAACGTGCCCCAATGTGGCGATCTCGGCGTAGTCATGGATGTGGCCTTCGCGGATCAGGCCTTCATAATAGATCGCCAGAGCCATGTAGCGGGTGATGCGTGGTAAGCGGCCTTTGGGACGTTCGGGAGCTGTCGGCGTTGGGCCTTCCACCATGGCGATGTGCTTGCCAACGCGCTTCTTGTGAAAAGTAGCTCCTACTTGGATTTCGTCGCTCATGCTCGTGCCTCCTCAAGATCTTTGGTTGCATGCTCGGCCCGCTTCTTGATGCCGATCGGGTTGAAGGTGATGGTAACGCGTCCAGATTCGCCGTCGTAGTCAACTTGTTTGATGACAACTTGTACCAAGCGGATCTGGTCGCGGAGCGTCATCGATTCCCAGATTGGATCGACGGTGGTCATCGCGGTCTCGACGTCCTGCTGGGTAAGCAAGTTGTTGCTGATCTTTTTGATATCGCTTAGCACGGTGTTGATCCGGCGTTCGTTGTGAGCGATTCGTTCTTGCAAGTCGGCCAATCGGGCGATCGCTGGGGAGTCGGTCTCGTTGGGACGGATCAGCGCGGAAGTCTTGCGGATCTCGCTATTCCAGCGTGCGGTGTCGCGCCCAAGGGCCAATCGTTCGTCTTCGAGTTGCTTGAGCTGCCCCTTCATCTTGTCGGCGACACTGGTGACGACGTCCTGGATCAGCTCCGGCGCGTAGCCGATCTTCTTGATCTGCTCGATGACGAAGTCCTCGATCTGCTTGGCGGGAATCGACTTTGAAGGACAGGTATGCCAGCCGCGTTTCTGGGCGGCCGTGCATACATAGTAGCGATATCGTTTGTTGCCGCCTTTGGTTGTATGGTTGGGCGTCATAGCACAGTCGCAGCAAACGCAACGAACCAATCCCTTAAGCAATGCACCGAATTTGTTTCGGACCATGATGCCACCAGTTCGACCGTTGTGCTTCAGTTGCTTCTGGACCTTCTCCCAAAGTTCAATCGGCACTATCGCATCGTGTTCGCCTTCGTGTATCTCTTCCTTGTAGCGAACCTTGCCGAGGTAGGCGACGTTCGTGAGCAGTTTGAACAGCGAACTCTTGTCGAAGTGTCGACCGCCCCGTTCTTTGCCGCTTTTGGTCACGGTCAGCTTGTTCTTCCAGCCGCGCCGGTCGATTTCCTTAATTGTCTGAATGATCGATTGGCACTCGAGATACAACTCGAAGGTTCCACGGACCTGTGCGGCCTCGTCTTCGTTGACCACGATCTTACGTCCCTCGCGATCGTTGTCGCAACCGTGCAAGACAGGCGGGAGGCCGGAGACCGGAGGCTGGAGGAAGGGTTAGAATCTTTTGATCGTGTTTGGGTATTTGTCATTTTTGGCTTTAGTTGGGGAATAGAGATGAGGGACCACAAGAAACTAAGAGCGTTCGAGTTGGCTGATGAACTTGTTTTGTCGATCTATCGTCTAACAGCTGAATTTCCAACTCAGGAACAATACGGACTAACATCACAGTTGCGCCGAGCGGCTGTTTCGATCGCATCCAACATTGTTGAAGGTTCTGCGAGAAATGGTCTGGCGGATTACATTCGTTTTTTGGACATGGCATATGGATCGTGCCGAGAGGTTGAGTACCAACTTTCTCTTGTGGATCGACTTGGCTTTGCCAAACAAGAATCCGTGCAACCCGTTCTCGTGCAGTCCGAGCAAACTGCAAAGGTCCTGAATGGCCTAATTCGATCACTTAGAAACAGGCCGGAGGCTTGAGACCGGAGGCCGGAGAGTTCTTTAGGACGGACAAGATCATTCTTCCCTCCCGCCTCCGGTCTACGGTCTCTCGCCTAGTCACTCGTGGCAGCGACGTTCTTATGTCTGTCGCCATCGCGATCTGGTGTGCCAATCGCAGAGCGCGTTCGGAGATGTCTCCTTCCGCGTTGGCTTGTAGTTTCCAAGCGATGCGTTTGATGAGCCACAAGGCTGTAGGCGTGAGACGGGAGGAAATCGTATTCACTCCGGCCTCCCGCCTACGGTCTCCCGCCTGTTAAACAACCGGGTATCGAGCGAGACCGAAAGCAACAGGTCTCTATCTGTAGGGTTACACGCAAGGAAGGCGAAATGACGAAGCGAAAAGGAGGAATAGTTGCAGTTAGTCGAAAAGTAACGGGACTAACTCAGCTACTGAATGAGGTCTGCGGTTGACGGCTTTTTTCATGGCCAATTTTGCAACAGCTACCAACTTTGCCTCTGCTGGCGTGACTGGTGTGTTGGGTAATATCAAATCTTCGTCGGCAACGGTATCTAGCAATAAATTTCCATCATGAGGAC
>JBEBHM010000582.1:0-5670 GCA_040080875.1 Pirellula sp. | reverse complement strand
GTGCTGAACATGATGGACACTATTTCACTGTGCTGCCCATGAAAATCATTGCGGCATTTACGGCGCTTGTCGTTGGACTGGTCTCAGCATTCATTTGCTGGTTTGTCTTGGATATGAAGAACGTATACTTTCGCCCGGTGCTTACGTCCGTAGAGACGGGCAAGGGCGATCCATACATGATCGCTTTGGATTGCGTAGCGCAGCTTTCAGGTGACTTGAGAACTCCGCTGATTACTCTAACCGCTTCCATGATCGCACTGTTTCTACTGGCAATACGCAACAAACAATCAGGTCACACTGGCTCTCCGCCACCTACGAAAACAACAGATGAGTTGCCGTAAAACCAGATTATGACTTTGTCAGCGGACTCGAACATCAGGTCTCTGACTTTGATAAACTAACAGGGAACAAAGCGATGCAGACGAAGCCCTCGATGAGCCGTTTTGACTTGCGTGGAGTCAAACGCTCGGGCTCGCTGATCGCCGTCGTTCGTCTGCTGGCAGTACACATTGGATCCATGTGCATATGAAACCAGAACCCCCGCCGAAAACGATTGACACGTATATCGCCGCTTTACCCGAGGACGTCCAAAACATCCTTACAAAGCTTCGTTGCATTGTAAGCGATGCGGCCCCTGACGCTGAAGAAGCCATCAAGTACCAGATTCCTACCTTTGTGTTGGGCGAGAATCTCGTTCACTTTGCCGCGTTCGAAAAGCACATCGGGTTCTACCCAACACCCTCCGGTATTGAGCAGTTTAAGGATGCTTTATCCGACTACAAAGGTGCAAAGGGATCGGTTCAGTTTCCACTCGATTCGGCTATCCCCTACAACTTGATAAAACGGATAGTGAAGTTCCGAGTAAACGAATGCCGCGAAAAGTTGTCGTCAAAAGCGCTGAAGAAAAAAGCCAAGACCTCCAACTCAGGCTCCAACAAACCAGCCAAGACATTGCCGACCTCGATGGTCACCGGC
The DNA here is from genome assembly GCA_040080875.1 of Pirellula sp. Taxonomy (GTDB): domain Bacteria; phylum Planctomycetota; class Planctomycetia; order Pirellulales; family Pirellulaceae; genus JBKCUI01. The sequence continues at coordinate 4,695 of JBEBHM010000582.1, read as the reverse complement.
AAGGCAAGCTCTGCAAAGGCCGCGGATGGCGACGAGCCAGTTTTTACTTACATCGCCAGCCTGCCGCAGCCGCAACGCGGGATCGCGGAGTGCATTGATGCTCTTGCTGCGAAGACGCTTCCAGGTCTGCAGCGATCCGTGAAATGGGGAATGTCATACTATGGTGTCGGCGACGGCTGGTGCTTCAGTTGCGGCGGCTTCGCAGGCCACGTCAAACTTATGTTTGTAAACGGTGCTTCACTGGTGCCTGTACCGCCAGTGACCCCATTGGCGATGGGCAAGTCCACGCGAGGAGTGGAGCTTAAATCGGTTGACGACATAGACAAACGCCTGATCGCGACTTGGATGAAACAAATCGCTACGGTGCCCGGCGTCGGGAAGAAGAAAAAGTAGGCTTGCTTGGTAACCCGGTACGCAATAGACGAACAATCACGTGCACCCAAGTCGCGGATCGGGTGCTTTGACTTTTAGACACGTTACTTGCCGCGACTGGGTGACGTGTGTCGTTCTGTCGAAAACTCAAAAGTTGGTCTCACAGATGCCTGGCTGGGTACCCATGTTGACATTGTTTTTTTGCGTTTCCGTCGCTGGTTGTTCGGCGACGCAAGACGATGTGAAGGCCAAATACAGCAAAGGCCAGCAACTGGTGATTGCTGCATTTGAACTGGACGTCGACGGTGTCAAAGGTCTGCTCGCGGAGGGCGTCGACCCCGATACTCGGCTGGGATTCTACGACGATCACCTTTTCGAGGACAAATGGACACTCGGATATTCAGATATTGGTTCTGACAAATGGACTCCGTTGCTTGCCGTAGCACACAGTCATCGCGAACCACAGCCTGACAGGCATACTGAAAACACTATTACCGGACGGGATAACGCGATGGCGAAATTGAAATCAATTGACTCAAAGCTGATCTCAGAACGTGACTCTCGGCGCGTCGCGATCGCTAGACTGTTGATCAAGGCAAAGGCGAATACCGATCTAGATGATGGATATGGCGGCACTGCACTTTCGGCATCAGTGTACAGCGGGTACGATGTCCTTTCATTGCTACTAATCTCGTCCAATGCCAAAATAGATACCAAGACGGGTGTTTACATCGACGGAGACGGTGACATCACACCGATGCATCGTGCAACCAACAGTCCTAAGGTTCTTCAAGCAATGATCAAACGTGGAGCCAAAGTCAACGTTGCCGATACCTCGGGTGATACCCCGTTGCACTGGGCCGTTCGCGATCGTAATGTCGAGAGTGTGAAACTGCTTCTTGAGGCGGGCGCAAACGTCACTGCAATAGACAACGAAGGCCGCAGTCCTTCGTACTGGTGCAAAACGTACGACGGAATCAATTCTCCCGAAGACGCAGAGAAGATGGAAATCTCAAGACTGTTGGACGCCGAAATAAAGGAAAGCCAGGACAGAACCAAGCGGTGAACCGGAGCCGCCGAACACGCGTGTTTTGATTTCAATATTCTTAGCGGCGGCCCGGTTACCGCCGGCGTTAGGCGTTAAGGAATGAGAAACACTGAAGTCCCTCAGCACGCGACAATACGATATTCGCGATTCGCGTATGCGATGGCTTTAGTGCTATTTTGCTTTTTGCCGTTCACAGAGATATCGTGTGTGAAGAATGGAACTGTTTCCGAGACACGGAAGCAGACCGGGCTTCAAGCAGCTTTCGGTGGCTCGACGATCGTTGATGCGAGTGGAAACTCCAGAAGCCAGCTTAGCGGACCCTATGGGAAGCCGTTGATGCTAGTCTACAGCCTGGTGCTATTGGCGGGGTTTTCCATTCTGATCCTGGCGCCTTTTCGGCGTGACTGGTCGGTTGCGGAGGCGATTTGCAGCGGCGTGTCACTTGCTTGCCTATCTACTCAGTATGTCTTCTTTTCGGACTATCGCGATAAGCTTGGGATTCACCGCGGAGGCGACTACGGCGATACCGTAGGCCGATACACTTTGTCTCTATACGCGTCATTTGCAGCCGCAGTTTTGCTCACTGTTTTTGCCATCATGCGTTGCCGCTCATGGAATGTCGAAAAATCGGTTTCCACAACGACGGAACGAGAGAACGCTGGAACGAAAGCGGATCCATAGCTTCAAATGATGACACCTGCAGACCAATCGCCTAACCAAGCGATGAACGCGGAGTGGCCGACAGCGCGTTTTCAGATGGAAGATCAACCGCGGCCACCCGGTTATCGCAATCGTTATCGCGAACAACAATGCTCTGGCCGATCATACTTCCTGTGCAACTGACTTTCTTGATCATGATTGCGTTGATCGTGATCTCGACACTTCTTGCAGTTGCCTTGAAATGGAAACCGATTCCAGTGTTTATCGGTTCAGTCTCCTTGGCCTTCGTTGCGTTTATCCCATCATGTACAGGCATCATGTCTGTACTTGATGCGCGGCGGTTTGGCGTTTTTCTATATGCAACATACGGTGACGTTAAAGACTTCCGAATCTACCGTTACCTACCGGACTCCGCTCATTCAATCACTCTTGAGAAAACGGCGATGGGGCATCGAGCCAAATACTCAATCACTGAGGCTGAAATGCGAGATTACATCGACCGGCTGTGGAAGGAATGCGGCGAGGGTTCTGCAATTGCACGCAGTGATCTCGAAGAAGGCGAGATCGTGAAGCCAGACGAAATCGAACACCAGTTTCGCGAGCTAGGATGGCCTCCATTGACGAACGCAATTCGTTTCCATAGTCCCGTCCAAGGCGATGGAGGAGGTGCCGAATATTTTCTCGATGCGTCATCTGGCACCGCATATCATCGCGCGGGATACTGGTAAGCGATAACAATGGGTTGCAGACGAAGCCCTCGATGAGCCGTTGTGACTTGCGTTGAGTCAATCGCTCGGGCCCGCTGAACCCAGCCGTTCGCATTGCAGATCTGTGTACTCGTTTGTTGTCGCTAGTCCATGTTCGAAAAGTAGCGTATGAAGTTTTCCTTACGGACATTGTTTGTGCTTTGCGCTGTCATCGCAATTGTGCTCGCGATCGACCGCGGGATCGACCGTCACATTCGAAACACATACCGTCTATCGGTAACAGCTTATGTTCTCCGGTATTATTTAGAGGGCACTGACAAATGGCCAGACAGCTGGGAATCGATCCGGCAGTACGTCAACGCGAATCCGTCGAAATTTAAATCACTCCGATCAATAGACGATCTCGAGAACAATATCAGAATTGACTTTGCGTTCGATCCCAGTTCTATTGATTGGGACGCGTACGAAGCTCAAGGCAAATCATTGCGTGTTGTTTTTACAACCAATGGTCAAACTACCGGAGCCACTGGAAGTCCAAATAAAGTGGTGTTGGAATACTACCTTGGTAAGCATCGAAATAACATTGAATGACCGATCGAAGAAATGCGAACAAAGGGATGCAGCTAAGCCCTCGGTCGACCGGGAGTTTTTGTGTCATTGTTACTTGCTCGGGCTAGCTGATCCCAAGCGTTCGGCGACAACCAGCACAAACTCCATGACCACTATCACCGACCATTTGGACTCATGGGCGAACGTGGCCCCGACACTACCTGAAAAGGACCGGGGACTATTGATTGGTAATGGAGCGAGCGTCGCACTGTGGCCGCGGTTCCAGTACCGATCGCTTTACGAAATGGCGCAAGATTCAACCAAACGGGATCATCTGGAACAGCGCGAGATTGACCTGTTTTCAGCATTTGAAACTGAAAACTTCGAGGCCGTGCTTTCCGCCATGATCACTGCGGGAAAGATATGGGGCATCTACAACAAGCCCAAACGCGATATCGACGACTTACGCGAAAGCTATCAACGCGTACGGAAAAGCCTTATCAGGTCCGTCAAGGAAGTGCATGTTCCATTTGACCGTGTCACGGAGGATCTTAAGTCATCACTTCGCGCAATCTTGGGTGAGTACGCTTACGTCTACTCCACGAACTACGATCTGTTGCTTTATTGGTCGATGATGATCGACAAAGACCAGTTTAAGGACTTCGTATGGGGGCGCGATGCTGAGGGAACTAGGAATTACTTTGATCTCACGGACACAGACCTTTGGGACGAGCGTAATCCGGTAACGAAGGTGCTTTACATTCACGGGGCTCTCCACCTCTACAAACAATCTGACGGCCGCACGTTCAAGAAGCTCGCAGGCGAGGATGGCGACCTGCTTGACCTGTTTGACGTGCAAGGCGATGCCATTCCGCTGTTTATCAGCGAGGGAACTTCCAAGAACAAGCTCTCTGCGATCACGCGGAACGACTACCTGTCATTCGCGTACCAGCGGTTTGCAAAACATCGTGGTTCGCTCGTTGTGTTTGGCCATTCGCTGACGCCGGAATTCGACCAGCATTTGGTCGATGCAATGCGGAAATGGAAACGATACGATCAGCGGCGAAAACAGTTTCAACACGTCCCGGATCGTCGTGTAATCGCCATTTCTGTGTTGCCAGATGGTGACTCCGACCGGATAATCCAAATGAAGAGCCGATTGGGAAGAGCATTGAGTGATTACGATGTCAAATTCTTCGACGCCACCACGCATCCATTGGCCGGGCTTACGCCTGCCGACAACACCGACACGTGAATCGCCGAACATCTCTATGGCCTTTAGTGTCAAGTAGTACGTACCGCTAGCCGTGGAAAAAGTTTGCAGTTTTTTGGAGGGCTAGTTTTGTAGTCTTCTTATCA
>JBEBHM010000581.1:0-5670 GCA_040080875.1 Pirellula sp. | reverse complement strand
CAAACTATCTCAAAAATGTTGGAGCCGAGGCGAATTGGCTCCATTCATTGTTGGAAGATTTCGCCACTTGGGCTGGCCTGGATGTATCTGGCGTTAGCAGTTGTATCAGAGGTCTGCGGTCTAACGCTCATGAAGCTTAGTGTTTCGACAGGGCGGGTGGAAGGCTTCGTTGCGTTCTACTTGTTAGTCGCTCTCTCGTACGTATTCCTCGCCAAAGCGGTCCAGTCGATATCCATGGGTATGGCATATGCCGTTTGGGAGGGATCGGGCGTCGCTTTGATTACGGTTGTCTCCGCGTTCATGTTTCATCAATTCTTATCTATTGCAGAGTGGGTGGGATTGTTGATGGCGGTAGCCGGGGTCTGGATGATTCATGCAGGAGAAGTCCACGATGGATGAGACGGCATTCTTGTGTGCTTTCTTGGCAGGCCTTCTCGATGTGGGAGCTAACTTGGCCTCGACCAAATCGAAGGGTTTTTCGCATCGTGCATGGGGACTACTTTCCATCTTGCTCGTGCTGGGTGCCTTTGGGTTGCTCGCGCAAGCAAGCCGCACGATCCATCTGCCTGTCGCTTATGCGATCCTCGGTGCCACCGGCATTTTCGGGACTGCGATTTGCGGACGGTTCTTATTCAAACAGCGGCTCAAACCAATCAGTTGGTTGGGATTCGCCATGGTGCTCGCCGCCATCATTGTTTTGCACAGTGCGGGTGGGACGGGCGTCCCTTCCGTGAAAATACATTCCCAGCGCGAGACAACCCTACCTAATCGAACGACCGCAGTCGCACTTGAAACTCATCCTCTTCTGTCTTTTTCCAAAGGGTAACGCAATATTATGAAACTAGCCTCCAGCTATGCCATAAGCCCGATTGTCGGACCAGTCGAACCGGTAAGTAACCTCGCATGTATCGACGATGTGAACGACATCGAGTCCGATACGACAATATTCGAACACCTTGAGTCCAATGTTCGAACCTATTGCCGGTCGTTCCCTGCTGTATTCACGAAAGCGTCGGGCGCCCTGCTATTCGATGAGCATGGCAAGCAGTACATCGATTTCCTGGCCGGTGCCGGAGCGCTGAACTACGGGCACAATCCCAAGTTCATCCAACATTCGCTCATCGAGTATCTTCAAGACGAAGGTATCGTGCAGGGACTCGACCTGCATACCGTTCCCAAACGCAAATTCCTGGAAACGTTCGAGAAAGTCATTCTTGAACCTCGCGGGCTTGACTACAAAGTTCAATTTTGTGGCCCTACCGGCGCGAACTCGATCGAGGCTGCGCTCAAGTTAGCTCGGCTAGCCACAGGACGAACCAACATTGTTTCATTTACTGGAGGTTGGCATGGAATGTCCGCTGGCTGCTTGGCAATTACGGGCAATCTAGAACACCGAGCAGGAGCCGGTGTTCCATTGTCGCACGTCGTCCGATGTCCCTATCCTGTCGGTCCATTTGCTGTAACCAATGGGCTCGAACTTTTGCAATCCATGTTCCGCGATTCCAGTTCTGGGGTCGAGCTTCCTGCAGCCATCATCTTGGAAACGGTTCAAGGGGAAGGGGGCATCTACGTAGCCCCAACCGAATGGCTTCAGCAACTAAGGAAACTTTGCGATCGATTTGGGATTCTTCTGATCGTCGATGACGTTCAAGCTGGCTGCGGACGGACGGGAACGTTTTTCTCGTTTGAACGAGCGGGCATCGAGCCGGATATCGTGTGTTTGTCCAAGTCGATTGGAGGGTATGGGTTGCCCATGTCATTGGTGCTCATGCGTCGATCCCTGGATTGCTGGAAACCCGGACTGCACACAGGGACATTTCGAGGAAATCAACTAGCGTACGTAGCTGCTACGGCCGCGCTTCAACTTTGGCAAAGCGATGAGTTTGCACATGCAATCGCAGATCGGGCACAACTCGTCGAGGAATATCTTCGATGTCGAATCGCCAAGATCAATGACCTGATTGAAGTTCGAGGGATAGGCCTCATTTGGGGCGTCGACCTGACCAAGGTCGGAGGTAGCGACCTTGCCAAGCGTGTATCGCGAACTTGTTTTGCCAACGGACTTATTGTCGAACGTTGCGGACGAGGCGACGAGACTCTCAAGATTCTTCCGCCATTGAACATCTCCAAAGAACACTTGCTGGCAGGATTCGCCATACTGGAGAAAGCCATCTTGTTAGAATTGAGTTTTTCGATCGATGGCGTGGAGTGTTCGAAATAAACGTGGTATTGACCGAACACAATAAGAAATCGTCTTCTATCGTATTCGATCATGCGAGAGCACCGCTTTACGATTGCATCCGCGTTTTTCGAGAACGACTCATTGCTCCATTCTATTGCCCTGGCCACAAGGGGGGCCGAAGCCTTCCACCGGAACTCCAGGGATCATTGGGGGAACTGGATCTCAACAACTTGCCAGATACGGACACGTTGCATTGTCCAACGGGTCCGATTCGCGATGCGGAAGAGTTGGTGGCTGACGCATACGGCGTCGATCGCAGTTTTTTGATGGTGGGCGGGTCAAGCCTTGGGAACATGGCAGCCGTCATGTCGATCGCCGGACCAAACGATACCGTGTTGGTCCAAAGAAACGCGCACAAGTCGGTAATCGCCGGTATCATCCACTCGGGAGCGTCCCCAGTCTGGCTAATGCCCGAGTGGGACCAGCGATTCGGTATTGCCCATGGTCTAGACATCTCAACCGTCGAGCAAGCGGTTGCGAGACATGCAGATGCCAAAGGGCTTGTTGTCCTCAACCCTACTTACTTTGGGACAGTCGCCGACATTAAGGCTATCTCCCATGTTTGTGATCGAAGAAGCATCGCCCTCATTGCAGACGAAGCGCATGGTCCACACTTCCGCTTCGGCGAGGGTTATCCTCTCGCCGCAGAAAACGCCGGCGCCGACATCGTCGTACAATCAACGCACAAAATCCTGTCAGGCTTAAGCCAAGCGGCCGTCCTTCACCTCAACGGCAATCGGGTCGATCCAGCCCGCGTCCAAGCTGCACTTCAGTCGTTGCAAACCACCAGCCCGAACTTTGCCATCATCGCATCGATTGATTTGGCGCGTCGGCAAATGATGCAAGAGGGGAGATCGCGATTGAATTCGATGTTGGAGTTGTCAGACATCGCGCGCCATCGCATCCGATCGATCAAAGGGATCGAACTCCTTGAACAGTTCCATGCCTTGGGAAGCGGTCGCGGTTTCTACGCATTGGACCGGACGAAGCTCTTGATCGACACGAGTCGCATCGGGTGGTCAGGAGAAGACGCACTGCGGTTCCTCAATCGAGAGTATGGAGTGCAACCCGAATTGTCAGGGGCTGGATATTTGTTGTGCATCCTGACACTGGGGAGCATTCGAGAGGACGTCGATCAACTTGTTTGCGGTTTAAAGGATCTGAGCGTTCGAAAACCGCCACATCGCGAAGATCTCAGCGATGTCAACTTGCTAGCGGCTCGCGTCGCACGGGAGTTGCCGGAGGCGATGATGACTCCTCGCGAAGCGTTCTATTCGAAACAACAATCGATCCCGATCGAGAAGGCGATGAATCGAATTTCCGCCGAGATCGTTACTCCGTATCCTCCGGGAATTCCTGTCATGATGCCAGGCGAGCGATTCAATCGATATACGCTGGAATTGCTTGGGGCAGTGAAGCGATCTGGCTGCCCAATCAGTGCTGTAGATCCGAGCCTCGAAACGGTGCGAGTGGTGAGTGGTGTGAGTGCGAAGCGAGCAACGGTCACCGCAACCTAGCGTGCGGTGATTTCGTCCCAGGACTTGGGGAGCGAAGTTAGAACGCGATGGCCGGTCTTGGTCACCAGCACGTCATCTTCGATGCGAACACCGGCTAAGCCTGGAATGTAGATACCTGGCTCTACCGTCACCACCATGTCTGGTTCCAACGGCCGATCCTGCCCTTTGGCCAATCGAATGGACTCATGGATCTGAAGGCCAAAGGAATGCCCGAGGGAATGCGTGAATCGCTTGCCAAAGCCCGCTTGTTCGATGACCGTGCGAGCGACCGTATCGATATCGCTCATCATCGCTCCTGGTTTGATCGCAAGGATTGCCGCTTGCTGTGCATCCAGCACCGCTTGATAGATCTTTCGAAACTTGTTGGAGGGCTTGGAGGTAACAACCACACGAGTCAAGTCACACAAGTACAGATCCTCTTTGGCACCCCAGTCGACGAGAACAAACGCATCGTCACCAATGCGTTTGGAGGATGGACGACCGTGTGGCAAAGCAGCCCTTGGCCCCACGCCGACAATCGACTTGAAGGCGCTACCCGCCCCACCTAATTTACGAATGGAGAATTCTAACTCGTCCGCAACATTTTTCTCGGTCATGTCGCCGGTGAGCATGGCCGTAACGGATGTGAAGGAACGTTGTGCCATAGTTACGGCGCGCTCGATGGCCTCGACCTCCGAGGCATCTTTGCGTTCGCGGAGCCGTTCGACGACACCGCTCGAGGAGGTCAGGTTCGCACCGCTTAACGTATCTCGTAGCGTTTCATATTGAGACAGGGTTGTCGATTGCGATTCAACGCAGACAGATCGTAGGCGATGGGCAGTTAGCCATTCCCCTGCTGCTTGAATCATCGAAACGGCAGCCTGACGAATGAAGAGTGGAATGTTGGGACATTCGAGTTGCAACTGCTCTTCGTAGCGAGCATCGCTCAAGATCGTGATCTTGCCGTCAGCGGCGAACAGGTAACTGTCTTCCCCGGTAAACCCCGTCAGGTACGTAACATTGAATGGGCTTGTGACTAGAAGATTGGGTAGGTCGTGTTCGCGAAGCGCTCGAAACAAACGATCGCAACGTTTAGCATGGTCGGCAGGCATGCACGTGTCCCTTCAAGAAGTTCTCTCAATGTTGGCCTTCATTCAATCCAATCCAATCCGTTGCGGCGCGCCACTAATCACTTGGGGTATGCAAGTAGAGCGACTGACGCGATGTGGAGTTACTTGATCAGACGATTGGGACAATCGTGCAACAATGTTAGAGAATCGATTGAGGACAATCGTACTGGACGCCTGGAACGGCCGCTTGCGAATTATCGGCCGATGCTTGGTGGATTGTTGGCGAAAAAGTCCCTAGGACCACGCACCGTGTAGTAGGGATATGCGACCGCTGGGGCAGGCGTGCCTGAGCCAACATTCGGGTCTTGCGTGTATTGGCTATGCGAGAGGTGAGCACCGTAGTCTGTCCCACCTCGTTGCCATCCGACGTTGCATGGGCGGCAACCCAACGCACCGTTGCAAGAATTGCATCGATTGTTGTGCAGGTTGCAGCCACTGGACATGGCAAGGGTAAATCCGATTAAGGCGAGGGCTCGAATGCCGCGTTTCATGACTTGATCCTTTAGTGATTCCATTCGCACTGTCGCATGAAATCGATGTTCCGGTACTTTCGGGTCGTTCCAGCTACCCTAGGATCGAAACAATTGGTACCACAAATCCAATCCGCCTAACCCGCCCTGAATAGCTTGCCTAAATTGCCTGCTTGATAGAAGGCCATATTTAGGCTTTAGGTCTCATCATTACCCACAACTCATTTGATTCAATCGTACTCGTACTCAATGAAATGGTACTCGTACTCGTACTCGAATCGACAAGCCCCCTTCGAGTACGAGTACGAGTACCGCCCTACTGGCTGAGTACG
>JBEBHM010000043.1:0-20408 GCA_040080875.1 Pirellula sp. | reverse complement strand
CACATCGTACAACCTAAAGACGCCGACTGCCGCGAGGCGTCAAAAAGAATTTTTGAGGATTGCCAAAAAAGGTTCGGAAGTTTGACAACGGCCCCCAGTTTATTCTTTACCCTGCGGAAATCACGATAGGATTGCAGGCCTCAAGCTTGACTGACCCAAACGATCCATCAACCAACGATACGCTCAAATACGCAGTTCCCCTTCTACACAGAAAGCCACTGTTCCTGCTTTGGATAGGCCGAGTTCATCGCCGAGCACTTGGAGATTCGCCGCACCGGCGTGTCCAACCGGTGCGAGTTGGCGCATAGGCTAACTCCGACTGTTCCCGCATTGTGCGAGGCTCCTTGAGGAATCGCAGACTCGGATCGCGAAGGCTTGGTTACCATAGGCGAGTGATTCAAGTGGGTGCCTCATCGGGCGACGGATTTGGCCCGATCCACATGCGAACAAGACGCCGTAGTGGTACTACCAGATGATCTAGCCACGCTGCCGTTAACACGTGCCATGCCCGGCGAACACAACCCGCTGTGGACCACTTAGTAGGCGCGATCTCGCCATCCGAAAGGCCATCGCCACGGTTTTTCAATATTTCATAAAATCGATGAATTTTTCCAGCACTGCTGCAGCTTGCGGATGTGTTCCGGAGTGGAGCCGCAGCAGGCACCGATGATTTGTGCGGTCCAGCTTTGGGCGTGTTGTAGGTAGCCGTCAGGGTCGGTAGAGTCGGTGTTGATCCAGCCTTGTTCATCGTCCACGTAGCCGATGTTGCCGTAGGCTATGAGCGGGAAGTTTTGACCACAGATGGCGCGTAACTCGGTGAGTGGTTGGGTAATGGTGTGGGCTGGCATGCAGTTCACGCCCATCGCTTTTACGCCGAGAGGCATGAGTATCTCTGCTGCATGAGTGAGTGACTCGCCAGAGAGGATGCGGCCTTTTTCATCGCAGACAAAAGTGACCCATGTGGGCAGGCCGGTGGCCGTAGCGAGCTTGGCGGCCATCACGGCTTCGCAGATGGAATTCATCGTCTCGATGAGAAGTAGGTCAACGCCGCCTTCCTCCAGATGATGGATGCGCTCGGAGTGCTCGGCGAGGCATTCGTCGGCGGGCGGTACGAGGTCGGGGCGATAGCAATCCTCAAGCGAAGAGAGCGATCCGGCTACGATCGCTGATTTTCCAAATTCAGCAACCGCTTCTCTGGCAGTGGCTACCGCGCGCAAGGTTAGTTCGTGGGCGGAGAAGCCTTTGCCAGCGAGGACGCGGCGGTTGGTGCGAAAGGTATTGGTGGTGATGATGTCCGCGCCGGCGTTCAGGTAGTCCAGATGAACGTCGCGCAGGACATTCAGCCCGGCGTCCGTGGTGAGCGCATTGGCCGACCACAATGGCAAGCCGGTGTCCACGCCACGGCGGTTGAGTTCAGTGCCGGTGGCGCCATCGAGTAAAAGAAGTTTCGAGTTCACGATCAGGTTTCATCATTTCGGGAAAACAAACGCTCGAAAACCACATAACCAGTCTCGATGAAGCCGAGGCGTCGTTAGCTTTCTCGAGCGGTTTCGTTATCCCGCTCGATGTAGAGGCGGATGCCGCATGTTTTAACACGTTCACCTTCGGCATGGTAGCGGGTCGAGACGATGTGGTGGTGCTGCCAGTTGATCTCGCCACGCTGCTGCTTACACTCGCTGCGATATCTGGCGAACGCAAGCCGTTGTGGGTCCCAAATTTGGCGTTGTACCGTGACTGGCTAGATCTCCGTCGATGGAGACTAGGAACGCGTCAGGACCTGAGGCGTAGCCTTAAATTTGGCTACAATTCGTCTCTCCACGCAACCTCAACCCTTCGGCAACCTTCACCACCGAGAGATTCCTGAATGACAAGAAATGAAGATGTAATGCAGCAAACAACCACTAACTCCAGGCTCCACGTCATCGCATTTGTGTCGACTTTGTTGGTTGTCTTGGTAAATCTGTCGACGGGAGTAACTTGGGCGGCAAAGCCAAACGTACTGTTCGTTTGCTTCGACGATCTTCGACCTGAGCTCGGATGTTACGGGAACCGCGAGATCAAGACACCGAACATCGATCGTTTTGCGAAGCAAGGAGTAACCTTTACGCGAGCCTACTGCCAGAGCGCCGTGTGCGCGCCTTCGCGTGCCACAGTCATGACAGGTCTGCGGCCGGACTCGACACGAGTTTGGGATTTAAGAGGGAAGTTCCGTGAGAATCTTCCAGACGTTGTGACGATACCACAGCATTTTCGCGGCCACGGCTACTACACCGTTTCGATGGGGAAAATATTTCACAACCATATGCCGGACCGCATCTCTTTTGATGAGCCAGATCTACGGCCAGCGAACTATGCTACCCCTGAGTTGATCGATCGCGATCCTGAATCCTTCTATCACGACGAATCGCTCAAGCAAGAACTTGCACAGGTCAGACAACGCCGCCTTTTGCAAAATCCGAACGCCTATGCAAACGGATGGGCTTACGGTCGGTCGACAGAATCGTTTGACGCGCCTGACAACGAATTCTACGACGGCGCACAGACAGAGTTGGCAATCGAAACGATGGCGAGACTGAGGAACAACAAGGAACCTTTCTTTCTCGCCTTGGGTTATTATCGACCTCACCTTCCCTTTGTTGCGCCGAAAAAGTACTGGGACCTATACGATCGCGAATCGTTGCCGATGGCAACCAATCCCTTTTTGCCAAAAGATGCACCGGTGATGGCAATGGATTCGGCTTATGAGCTAAAGGGCTGCTACGATTTCGAACACGTCAAACATCCCTCGGTCGCCAGGCTGACCGACAAAGAAGCGCGGATGCTAAGACACGGATACTACGCGTCGGTCAGTTTCGTCGACGCATGTTTTGGAAGGTTAATGCGTGGACTTGCGGAACTTGGGATGGCTGACAACACGATCGTGGTTGTCTGGGGGGATCACGGATGGAAGCTCGGTGAACACGGAAGTTGGTGCAAGCAAACGAACTACGAAATAGATACTCGAGTGCCGCTCATCGTTCGAGCACCTGGAATCGCCGTTGAGGGATCAAAATCCAGTGCATTGGTCGAGTTGGTGGATCTCTATCCGACTCTCTGCGACCTTGCCAAAATTCCTGTTCCTTCGTCCTTGGAAGGCACAAGTTTTGCGCCGTTGCTTTCGGACGCTGAGCTCAATTGGAAAACTTCTGCCTTTAGTCAGTTTCATCGCTACCCTCGCGTGACGCCGGATGGTAAGGACTACATGGGTCTTTCTATCGTGACGTCACGCTACCACTATGTTGAGTGGCATCTATGGAATGACATCGATAAATCGGTCGGTCCACTAGCTGCGGTTGAACTTTACGATTTGCAAGACGACCCGAACGAAAATACCAATATTGGTCAACAGGAAACCAGCAAGTTGCTAGTTGAAGATCTCTCGAAACAACTTCACCGCGGATGGCGATCCGCCGTACCTCCGAGATAACTATACCTAAGGGAGCTTAGATCCGATCAAGGCCGCCCTTGTAGCCGGCGAACTCGTTGGTTTCGATACCCATTCGATTCAGGATGGTGACGAAGAGATGGGCGAGAGGGAGTTCATGATGGTCGGGGTCGCTTTGCCAAACTTTGTCTTCCGCGATTCCGGCATAGGCCTGGTTGTCTTCGTTTCCTTTTCCGAACTTGAGGTAGCGGCCATTATGGAAGCCGAGGTTTTTGCCACCGGCGGAGATGATGGGGTAGTTCCGCGAAAGGTGGAAACTGCTGGAGGCTGACCCGTGCATCGCGAAGGTGTTGTCGAGAAGGGTGCCGTTTCCGTTGGGCTCGCGGGTGTCTTTGAGCAATACGTGTCTTCATCCTTCTGATTCGAGCTTTCGAAGAAGATGGCGGTGTGGGATTTTGGCGGCCAGGATTCGTAGAGTCCGGCTTCGACTTCGACATAGTCGATTTCCAGATTCACCGGCTCACCTTCGCCTCTTTTTCCGGTGGAGGAAATGTTGTGGATCTCAAGATACTCAGTGCAATTGGGTGAGCCACCGACTTCATGCATTTTTCGGAAGGGGTTGCGCGGCAGCCCATCGAGCGGAACATCAAAGGTGATGAACTCTGGGTCCGTGGTGGAAGCGGTCACTTCGACGTCCCTGTCACTGACCCTTTCGGACATTTTTCCCTCATTGTTGGTTTGAAAGCCGAAAACCAATCTGAGGTTCGCTGACTGACCTGGTTTGCGTTCGGTTGCACCGACGCGAATCCGGACCCGTAGGATGCCTTCATCCGGAACCGAGTTTCCGAGATCGAGGTGGAATTGTCGGGATGGCGGGAGGACCGCGACAACGCTTGAGACCGGTGGGATGGCGGTGGTGGTCTCGTCGGGTTTGAGATTCCAAACCCCGTGCTGGACTTCATCATCGAGGACCAAGTAGTAAGTCCATTGGTAAGACAAGCCCTCACCGGTGTCCTTGTTGACAATGTGGGTGTTCCAAATGTCTTTCGCATTGGTGGAAGTTTTGCGAGGGATAGGCTTTTGTTTCAATGCGGCGGCCTTGTCCATCGCCTCTTGCATCGGGATCTGCCATGTCACCACCTTCGGGCGGTCTCCTTCGACAGTGGCTTTTTGCAAAGCCTCAATAGCAATCTCGCGATAGGTCTCTAGCTGTGTCGCCGACATCTGGAGATACTTTGAGCTGTTCTTGAAACCGTCTTCGGAGGTGTTTTCGGGCGGGAGTGCTTCGGTAAACTGAAGGTTGAGATCCAGCAAGTCCTGCAGGGCGTGGTTGTATTCGTAGTTCGCCATACGGCGAAACGAGCTGTGGTCTCCGGCACTTTTCTTGGCCTGGCTGGCTTTTTGCATTTCATTCCCCAACCATTCGATGATTTGGGCTCGGTCCTCGTCCTTGAGATGGTAGTCCGGTTCGTCATCCGGCGGCATCTCGCGTTGGCTGAGTACGTCGTAAATCTCGACCCACCGATCGACGTCTCCACCGCTGAAGAGATTGGGATCCAGTTCGTCAACCCGGAGTCCTGACTCGGACTTCTTCGGTCCATGACAATCGACGCAGGATTTTGCCAAAAGCGGAGCGACGAACTTTTGGTATTCGTCAAGATTGATCGTTGGCCTTGGGTCCGCAGCGCTGACTGGGTGGAACCATGCTGCCATCGCAATGAGCGGCAGAATACTTGCAAGTTTTAGTTGAAAGAGTGGAGGCATGATTGAGTTTCCGTACGGGGGCTACGGGTTATTTTTTGACTCCCCAGATCTCTCCCAGAAGATCGTGAAGGACCGGATCATGTTCTTTGAGCTCGGCGCGGACGAAGGGATAGAAATCGTTTCGATCAAAGTAGGCTTCGGTTCCTTCAGCGAAGTATTCCATCGGAGTGGAGGCGGCATAGGCGCGGACTTTGCGACCGGTGTGATCGAGAACCTTGTCGTAAATCCCGGCGTCCATCGCCTTCTTGTAAGCGGCGAGGATGCGGGGTTCCTCGTAGCCGCCGAGGATCTGGTCGTGAAAGGCGTGGCTCAATTCGTGGAGAATGACCGAAGGGTGTTTTGCCAGTTGACGGCGATCCAGTAATGAAGCCGCCCGGGTGATGTGGACTTTCTTGGCGAGACGCGGATCGTACCCCCGTTCAACGAGCCAGCCGGCACCAGGGTGATAGGGTCCGGGTTCCACGTTGATCTCTGGGTGGTCGTGCTCGATCCAGATTCCGAGTGCCTGCAATTGCTTCAACCTGTCGTCGGGAATCATGATCGCGATGCGTTGCAAGTGGCTTGCCAGCATCGTCAGGGCCCGGGTTCCTTCCGTCGAATGCTCTCCCTCCAGCATCTTTGGATCGATATGGACCTTCCAGCCTTCGATCTCCCGAACGATCGGATCGAAGTGCTTTTTCGCGGTAGTCTCGTCCGCAGTTGCGGGTTCCGCCTTTGCCGGGAATAGCGAGTTTTGTGGCGACAACTCCTGCGCATCCTGCGCTCGAACCGGCTTAGTACTGGCGAACACAAAGAAGCTCGCGCCCAACGTGGCAATGCAAATCCCTCTCACATGCGAATCGGATATGAAAAGCACTGAAGTGCGCCTTTATCTAGCAAAGTAATCGGGAGACTTAAAACCGTCATCTTAACCGAACCCGAGCGACAAATCTGTCGGATTGAACGAATGACCAAAACAAAGAGGTTTGACCCATTTGATTTCGCTCTGTGCTGAAAAGGCGTCCAACAATAAATCACAACCTTGGGTTGCAGAGCTACGATCTGGGTCGCGCCGGTGGTGGTTCAATCCCGGCAGCGCGCAGGAGTCGTTTAAGAACTTCAATGGACTCTGGGGCCAAACGAAAGTTACCCGGGCGATGGCCTTGGGCGATATCGAGCGGCGTCCAGCCGCGTTTGTTGGGGCGATTCCAGATGCTGATATCGGCACCATGATCGGTCAAATACTCGATCAATTTGGACCGATTTTCGTAAACGGCCCCATGAAGTGCAGAATTCCCTCCATCGTCAACGGAATTAATATCAGCTCCTGAATCCAGCAGCAACTTCACCGCCTCGATCGCGTCGTCCTCGGTGCCAGCCGATTCATCGCCGTTGCTAAGTATTCCAACACCAGTGGCAGCGAGCAGCGGTGTGCAATGGTCGACATTGACTAACTTGGGATCAGCCCCTAGCTCCAGCAACAACTTCATAAGCGGTACGTCACCGGTTTCAGCAGCCAATAAGAAAGCCGTTGCCTTGGTTTTATTCAGCGCGCCGCCATTGGGTTTATGCTGCCCATGCAGTGCATTGACATCAGCGCCATGCGAGACCAATGCTCTCACGAATTCAAGGCTCGTCATTTTCCCTGAGCCAATGGGGGGTGGATCTCCGTCGCCCCGCAATGGTTTGCGAACCCATGTCATGGCATGGATCGGAGTGTAGCCCCGTCGCCTTTCGTTGGGATCTGCTCCTGCCCTAAGGAGAGTTATGGCCAAATCAAAATGTCCATTCTCAACGGCTAGAAGCAGCGGAGTTGTCCCTGGCTTCGGCCCCTTGCCGGTCGACTTTTCATTGGACACAACGGAGTTAACATCGACACCACTGTCCAGTAATCGCAAGACAACCTGCGTGTGACCATTGCGGATAGCAAACAACAACGGAGTAAAGCCTGATTCCAATAATGCGAATCGATCTGCTCCCTCGCGAATCAGAGCTTCAACAACTTCGACATGTCCGTCCGCGGCAGCCCACATCAGTGCGGTCTGCCCTTGGCGCTCCCTCGCGTTGACGTCGGCGCCATGGGCTATCAGCGATTGTACCGGCGCGAGCTTTCCCGTGCGGCAAGCGGCCATCAACATGGACTCGCCGCCGCGGATTGTGGCCTTTGCGTCCGCACCCGCCGTCAGCAACAATTCCACGATCTTTGCGTTGCCGCTGGCGCAAGCCAGTGAGAGTGGCGGAACTCCATAGCGATTCTGCGCATTGGGATTGGCACCGGCTGAAAGCAGTCGCTCGGTGGCTCGTTCCTGCTCGTGATAGACGGCCCAATGCAACGGCGTCATTCCGTCCACTTGTGGTGCGTTCACGTCGACCTTCTGCGCAAGTAACTCTTCTATTTGAGTCGTTTTTTGTTGTTGGATCGCATCCGCCAATGGTGCAATCGAATCCGCCGCTCGCAAGTTGCACAAGCAGAGTACTAAAAACGCAACGAGACAGCTTGTCCTTAACATCTGAAATTCCTTGTGCAACCGAACCGCAGTCTATTCTCTAAACATCAACCGGCGTGAATAACTCATCCAGCTGTCGCTGACTATCGCCAAAAGATTCGCAAGGCACCCCAACTTTGTTGAGCAACGTCAAATGTAAGTTGGCTAGGGGAACTGGCTGTTCGAATTGAATGTGCCGATTGCCCTGCATTTTACCAGCGGCTCCGCCAGCAACTAGGATCGGTAAATTCGTGTGATCGTGTATGTTCGGATTACCCATACCGCTGCCATAGAGATAAAGTGAATGGTCGAGTAGCGAACCGTTCCCTTCGGGAGTAGCTTGTAGCTTTTGCAGAAATTCGGCAAACAAGGACACATGAAATTGATTGATCTTCGCTACTTTGGCAATCTTCTCTGGATCGTTGCCGTGGTGCGTTAGCGGGTGATGTGGATCAGCTATTCCGATTTCGGGATAGCTGCGATTGCTGGTCTCCCTGGCTAATTGGAACGTGATGACACGCGTGATATCCCCTTGCAAGGCGAGCAACTGCAGGTCGAACATCAACCGTGCGTGATCCGCATACAACGTGGGCACGCCTACAGGGCGATCCAAATCGGGCAGCGGATTTTCCAGCGTATCTACTTCTGCCTTTTGAATTCTGCGTTCCACTTCACGAATCGAATCGAGGTAGTGTGTTACGGTATTCCGATCACTGGGGCCAAGAGTTTTCTGGAGACGCACGATTTCATCGGACAGCGAATCAAGCAAACTGGCTCGTCGTTTGAGTGCAGCACGTCGTTCGTCAGCACTACCACCTTCACCAAACAGCGATTCAAAGACGATTCGCGGATGGGCTTCGGCTGGCAAGGGAGTGGTGGGCGAAGACCACGACAAATTATTTTGGTAGACACATGCATAGCCGTTGTCGCACTGGCCAATCACTGACAACAAATCCATCGACATCTCCAACGATGGCAATTGAGTGGTCTGTCCGATATGCCTAGCGGCGATCTGATCGACGGTGGTACCTAGATAGTAATCGGTGCTTTCCGTGCGTTTGGCCTTGGCAGCGCTCAAGAACGCTGCATTCGAGGTAGCGTGCGTTCCCGGATATGCGTTTTGCAGGTCTAGATTGGTGATCACGGTCACGTGCCGCTTGACGGGCTCCAATGAAGCAAGTGTCGGGGATAACTGGTCGAGAGTCTTTTCGCCGCGCGGAGTCCAGGAAGTGATATCGCATCCCATCGGCATGTAAACAAATCCCAGCCGACGCAGCTGGCTAGGAGCTGCGGCCGTTTCGCCCAGCGCGGTCATGGCAGGGATCATGGCATCAAGCAATGGCAGCGATAGTGCTACACCAGTACCACGCAGGAATGTTCGCCTGGGGAGAGCTTTCTTCATGACTATCATGGGGAGGTTCTCATTTGGAAAGGAATGCTATTGACGATGCCTAAAGCTATCGACGAAAAACGATAATTGTCGGCTTCAGCGGAACGCAAAATTTGTCTCACAGATGTTGCATCGTAATGCTCCAGGCCGCGCCCTAACGCATAGGTAAGCAACTTCTCAGTCATTGTAGCAACAAACAGCTCAGGCCGCTTTAGCAATCCTTGTTCAAGCCCAGCGGTGCCATCAAACTCGAATCCTCCGGGCAGTCCACCCTTGGCATCCACCGGACGACCGTTATCAAGATCTCGCCAACGACCTACCGCGTCGTAATTTTCGAGCGCAAAACCGGGAGGGTCGATCAAAATATGGCAGCTGGCGCAAGCCGGATCGGCGCGATGCTGAGCAAATCGCTCGCGCACAGGCAGTTTTGCTGATACCACGTTATCGGTTAAAGCGGGAACATTGTCTGGCGGTGGAGGCGGTGGCGTCCCTAAGATATTCTCCAAAATCCACTTGCCCCGGATCACCGGAGAGGTACGGGTTGCATAGGAAGTGACTGTCAAGACACTCCCATGCCGAAAAAGCCCGCCGCGGTGACTATCGTCATTCAGTGCAACTCGACGAAAACGGCTTCCGTAGACATGTGGGATTCCATAATGCTTGGCAAGACGCTCATTGAGAAACGTATAGTTCGACTTGATTAGCTCGAGTGCGCTGCGATCCTCGCGCAGGATGCTCTCGAAAAACATTTCCGTCTCCGTTCGAAATGCCTGGCGCAAGTTGTCATCGAAGTCGGGAAATAGTCGCGCATCGGGCGTGGCAGAATCGAGATTGCGCAGATAGAGCCACTGCCCTGCAAAGTTGGTCACCAGTGCCGATGAACGCGGGTCGGCCAGCAATCGGCGTACTTGTGCCTCAAGCACCTCGGGTTGCCCGAGTTTACCGAGCTCGGCTAGCCTTAACAATTCTTCGTCTGGAATACTACTCCACAAAAAGAACGACAATCGGGACGCCAATTCAAAGTCGTTGACGCGGTAAGCCTTGCCAGTCCCTACGTTAGCTGGCTCTTGTTCAATACGAAATAAAAAGCGAGGGTGGATCATGATCGAGCTAAGAGCCATTTCAATGCCATCTTCAAAACTCCCTTCGGATCGGGCCGCATGATACAGTTCCATCGGGCGTGCTAGGTCCTCGCTGGTAATGGGGGAGCGACACGCCCGGCGAAGCAGATCGGCTATAATCCGTCGCGCACATGCCTCTTCATCGTTTGCGCCGCTGGGATAGCAAGTGAATACTTTTTGCCGACTTAGCGGTTCACTTTCCCGTTTGCTATCAGCTCTGGCATCGAGAGGACCAGTCACGGAGACTTGGTAGATCGCGGGAGTCTGCCGGGGATGGCGATAAAAATTGTAGTGTACATTCAGCGGTTGCCGCTCCGTCTCCAACAAAGATGAGCGATTCTTAACAAAGGTCACGCCGATTTTATGCTCACCGGCATTGGCTTGAAAACGCACGACAAGATGTTGATCGACACTCGCATGGGTTGGTCGCTCGGTGTCATATTCCGTGGCAGCCCGCTTTGCTCGACCGCGTGGTGGTCGGACCGTAAACGACTCAAGTTGAGTCGAGTCCAACAATACTTCCAGTTGGTGAGGTTCTGAAAGTCCTTCGACTTCTTCATTGCGATCGCGCGACAATCGAACTCGGATTTCGTATTGGCCATCAGCGGGAAAAGTGTAAGGGACCGTCAGTCCACCGCGCGTTCCCAGAGGAAGCCCTTCCACATGCTCCTCCTGTGTCACATCCGGAGCAATGCGAAAGGTCTTACCATCCGGAGTTCTTAGCGGTCTCGCAATAGCGATTCGGCTGACATATTGCGCTGCAGAGATGTATCGATTAAGCAATGTGGGCGATAACTCGCCCACAGTAATGTTGTCGAATCCTTTGCTCACTTCATCCGCTGGTAGCATTGCCTGTACGTCGATGTGGATACCTAAAAAATCACGAATCACATTTTGATACTCGGTGCGTGTCAAACGCCGAAAGGTGCTGGTTCTGCCCGGCTGCGGATGTTTTTTAGCGATGGTGTCCAGCGACTGCTCCAAGAAGCTTAGCGCGCTGACATATTCTCTCTCGTCGGGGCGGTCCGCATCTGCAGGAGGCATCTGACGAGTCCGCAGTTTGCGAACGACCTTTTCCCAGTCAGCGTTTCTTTTGTCCATGGCAACTGAAGTGAGCGACGCTACATCCAAATTAGCGATCGGGTTGCTGCCGCTATGACAATCGACGCAATAGCTCCCCAGCAGATTCTTGAGCGACGGACTTGCGACCGTTTGCAACGGATCTTCATCCGCCGCGCCAGCTAACTGCACATGGGCAACCCAAGTGCTCAAGGCAAAAACAGTCAGCGCCAGAATTTGACGCAGAACGATCATCGACCTTGAAATCATGAATCACCTAACAAAAAAGAGATGTACAGAGACAAGTTGGCGTAATGTGCGTCTCGGTAAGCAGTATATGGTAGATGAAGGTCTTGGATTCTCCAATTGCATGCCCTTCCGTCAACTTCAAACGGGGGGCACCACTGCAGCTTCTGCCGAAACCGTCTTGATTCCAGGATCGCATTATCGCGCGAGGAGAGGCCGAGTTCGCTGGCAGCCACGGGCTGCTCTGGCGCGACCATTAACGCGAAGGGGCGATAACGATCTTCCAACGAAGCCAGTGAGCCCGCCACTTGCGCAGGGTCTCCAAATTCGGCGACAGCCTCTAGGGTGGTGGCCACTGCACCCTTGGTCAGTTCGCACGCGGAGTGCCCTTTGCCAGCGAGGACGCGGCGGTTGGTGCGAAAGGTATTGGTGGTGATGATGTCCGCGCCGGCGTTCAGGTAGTCCAGATGAACCTGGCGCAGGACATTCAGCCCGGCATCCGTGGCAAGCGCATTAGCCGACCACAATGGCAAGCCGGTGTCCACGCCACGGCGGTTGCGTTCGGTGCCGGTGGCGCCATCTAGTAAAAAAAGTTTCGAGTTCACGATCAGGTTTCATCCATTGAGGAAAACAAACGCTCGAAAACAACATAACCCGTTTCGCTGAAGCCGAGGCGTCGGTAGCTTTCTCGAGCGGTTTCGTTTTCCCGCTCCATGTAGAGGCGGATGCCGCAGCAATCTACATCCGCTTCACCGAGTTCCTTAATGTGCGTGAAGAGAGTGCGGAACACGCCCTTGCTGCGAAAATGGGGATGAACATAGACACTCTGAATCCACCAGATCTCGCCGTTTCTCCAATCGCTCCATTCGAAAGTGTGCGCGGTTTGCCCCACCACTTCGCCGTCGATCTCAGCCACGAAATACCTTCCCCTGTTGGGTTCGGAAACAAAGCGACTGACTCCGTTGGTTACCGTAACGGGTTCGAGTTCCCGTCCTTCGGTTTCTCGACACAGCGAGATGTTGAAATGGGCGATGGTTTCCACGTCGGTGGATACGGCCTGTCTGATCACAATCATGGTTCACTTCGTTGGTGAAGATTGATGCGATCGCAGTGAACTGGCCACAGGCTCCGCCGTTTTGTTTGTTTCCTACTTTTTGATCAGTTTGAGGTTTGCTTCGGCGAAGGCCTTTCCCATTTGCGCGAATATCTTCGCACTACCGAAATAGTGGTAGCCGCCATTGGATGCGCCCTTGAGTGCTTGTCTGTCTATGGGTGAAACGACTTCCTTCAAAGCGAGGTCGAGCTTCTCCAGATCCGCCTTGGTGATTCCCTCAAGCCATGCATCGATCGCAGCATAATGTTCTGCGGAATCACCCCCCGGGTCTCGCGCGATGGCAGTGAAGGTAGGCGTCAATGCCGCAATCACGAGAAGCGTTACGATTCGCACCAGAGGGTTGATCATCATCGTATTATCTTTCGAGCTTTAGGGTGCAACAAAAAAGGCGGAAGGGGTGGAAACCTCTTGCCTTTGTACCAATTCGACGCACCGGCGTGCCAAACCGGTGCTAGTTGGTAAAAGTCTTATGGGGATTACTGAATATCGCCCTCTGGAGGTTGCACACAGGGTTCTACTGCAGATTCCCGCTTTGGTTGGAACGCCTGTACTGTTAGCACTATAAATTTCCTAGTGAAACGGGAATTCAAGGTCACCGCGTACGACACGAACGATTTCCACAGTGCCTTCTTTTTCGCGGAAGTAGATAGCGTAGCTTCCCAGGTACGTCGATCGAATACCTTCGCCGAGATCACTGCGGTCGTCACCCATCTCCGGAAATGTGGCCGCCAATCGACACTTCTCGCGAAGCTTCTCTACCCATTGCCTTGCGGTAATGGGCTTGTCTTTGGCGATGAAGCGTGCGATCTCTTTTAAGTCTTCTTTCGATGCCTCTGAATACCGAAGTCTTGCCACCAACTTACCCTTGATCGCTTGATGACTCTATGCTCCTGATTTCGGCCTCAACTTCGTCGAAGACGGTCTCTTCAGCAAATGACTCGCCTTGATCAAGCTGCCCTATGGCGACCGCGATTTTCAATCGTAGATCTTCTCGGCCCTTCAGTAATCGGATGCCGTCGACAACCGCTTCTTCTTCGGATTGGTACTTCCCCTGTGCTACGAGGCTTTTTACAAATTCGTTCGCTTCAACCGGTAAATTCAAATTCATGGCTTGTCTCCACTGCAACAAGGGCGCACAACATCGTTTTTCCGCAAGGCTGCGCGTTACACATTGGAAATGTCTTTCAGTATTGTACTTCCAACGCTTCGGTCACGTCCACTGGCAACTGTTGTTAGAGAATCTCTCAGTTGGTTACTAAACCCGCACCGGTCACCCAAACCGGAGCGAGTTGGACTACTGACTCCTGTTACATCAGTTATTCTTTATCGACAGGCCGATCTTGCGTGAACGCCATCAGCAGGTTTTGGCGCGCGCCTCAATTTCTTTGAAATATCACCGCGTGCTGCGCCAGAGCGGCTGATAACATTGTGGCTCAATGAGAGCGCATTTAAGCAGCCCTAGTCCTGCCGAAATATTTCCCAAACCTATGACTCTGCGGCGGGCTAAGTTGCGTGTTGATGATGCCATCGACGTATCTCACACTTTTTCGCCCAGCACGTTTTTTTAGAGTGACCTGTGCTTCGGATTCCCCCGAAAGGATTCTTACTTGCGGATGATGGGTGCAGGGCCCGTTCTGGTCGCGGTCATTGCTGGTACTTTTAACCCCGTCGATTGCAAAACGTCGTTCATGCGATCTCGGTAAAGCGAGATCGCGCGTGTGGCATGCCCGCGTGGGCCAATCGGCCATTTGTAATCGCGATTGTCATAAATCCGTGAGAGTAAGAAATCGATTCCCTTGGCAACCTTAGGGCTTTTGATTTCTTCGTCCGTCATGGTGAACATTAGCCACTCAAGCATATGAGCCGACGTTTGTACTTTTCGCTCATCCTTGGGTTCGTTGCCACGGCCTTCGTACCAGTTGGTGCTAAAACTGCCGTCCGGGTTTTGAAGCTGCAGCGTATACGCAACATAGTCCCGCACAAACTTGGCAGCTCGCGAGTATTGGCCATCGATGGGCTGTCCTTGCAGTTGACGTTGCCGAATGGAGAATGAGAAACCCATCAAGCGGTGTGTTCCTCCGCATGCCGAGCCGATGATCGGTTGAGCCATCTCTTCTTGAATCAACTTTGGCATGCTCCAAACTTTGCCATCGCTGGCTTTCCACTGCTTGTTGGAATCAAGGTAATACGACAAGCCGATCAGCTTGAAAGTCAACTCGGACTTTTCTCTGCAGGTCGCCATCTCATATCGGACCAAATCTTCGACTTGATATTTGGTCGATCCAATCTGGATTGGATAGTCTAGAGGAACATTGCATTGGGCAAGAATGGCCATGAACTGGCCTTCGTGCCCTTGGACTCCCCCACCTACGTTGGGAACAAATCCCTTTCCTCGCGGCGTAAACATGCGTTGAGTTCGGCAGGTGCCGTTGTGACACATCCAGCCGATCGCATTCACGCGACCGTTTCCATGTACCATTTCGTAATCGCCTCCGTAGGCGAGAACGGCATGCATGACAGCCCAAGGGGAGCGAATCGAGGTGGATTCCGGATTGTTCAAGTAATAATTGAAGCATTGATCCGCTCGCTGCAGCCGATTGGCCAACAGTGGGTCGATCGATTGTTTTTGAACCGGCGGCATTTCCCTTTTGTTGGAGACGCTATCGATACGCACTTCGCGCCGGTTCGAACGAGGCTTCGCGGCATTGAGTGCATCGACTCCTTGCAGTTCTCGATCCACGGTCCGAGTTCGTGGATCCAGGCTGGGTTCCTCTTGCTCATGTTGAGAATCCACTTCTCGCCGGGCAGGAGCCGGTGGAGTTTTTTCTAGCGATTCACGATCCTGAGAAGTCGAACTCGGTTTTGATCTGGAAACGTCGTCTGATCTCGATTCTTCGAAGGGGAGTCGAATTTTCCGTGGAGCTGGCCTGCTGGGCAATGCGGCCTCAGGGGACAACATTGCCTCCGGGGACGGTGCAACGTCATTGACCTCTCGTTTGGTCAATCGACTGGACTCGTCCGGCGATGCAATCTGCTCATGATCCAAGTCGACCATGCGTGGCGGTTCCACATTGGATTCCTCCAGGTCTGTGGGATCGGGAGGCAGGACTATTGGTCGAATGGTTCTTTCCGGAGAGGTACGCCGGGAGGTCGTGGCTATGTCTGAGATGGACTCCGGTGTGCCTTGAGTGTTCGTTCCTGAAGCCGCGGAGGATGTGTCCTCTGCCATAAAGGCGCTTGTCGGTTCGGCCATCCACCAGAGGAATGGTGAAACGTGCGACATGCTGGCGGTAGCAAGTCGAAGCGCAATCGTTAGGTCGATCGGCTCTTGGTCGACGATATCCGCAAATACTGGCTCAACGTCATCCGTACCGCTGGCGAGAACAGTGTCTGCAGAACCTATGAGGAGGATTTCGGTTTCTTGTTTCGAAGTTTCAGCTGGCGGGAAGTCGATTCGGGCAGGCTCATTGCGAGCCTGTTCCAATGATCGCGACCGCAGTGCGTTCGCTTTCGAACCCGATTCAGGTTCTTGAGCAGATCCCCTCGGCAATGCAAGAATTACTATTCCAACAAGAAACAGACGACAATAGCATCGTTGAAGAGTCCTCGGCCGCATTGTTTGCTTGCACCATTCTTACGCGAATCAATCGACGTACCGTCCGCAACGAGCTTATCGGCTTAATCGTCCCATCCGATACAGTCATATCGACCGAATTCATTTGCCAGCAAAGGCCCTATCGCAATAGCGGTACGTAAGACTGCAAAGCTTCGGCAAGCGAGGGGGGATCTGGTTCAATCTCTTCGCCGCCAAGATAGCGTTTCCACTTGGACATATCGCCTTTGAAGTCTTTGCCGGTGAATTCTTTGAGTGCCAAGGAAGCAGAGTATTGAACGGCAGGCGAAGGTTCATTGAGTTGTTTGGCGAGGAACTGTTTTACATCGTCGGTTTTATGTGTGCCGAGCGACTCGGTAGCGACCATTCGAATGTTGGAGTCCATATCGGAGGTGGCGATTGCTAGCAGGGTCTGTGTTGTCTCAGGGCTAACATGTTTTT
Source organism: Pirellula sp. (assembly GCA_040080875.1). Lineage (GTDB taxonomy): Bacteria > Planctomycetota > Planctomycetia > Pirellulales > Pirellulaceae > JBKCUI01. Next base: position 3,771 of record JBEBHM010000043.1, on the reverse strand, counting down.
TTAAGGAGCGTGCAACTTCTAGGCGAACCTTTGGATTCTTGTCTTGCGCGAGACTAACGATTGTGGCCGTGGCCTCGGGCCTTGCGATGACTTCGTTGAGGGCGAGAACCGCTTCGCGGCGAATTTCGGGGCTCGTCTCGTTCGCAACCACCGAACTAATGAATGTAGTCCATTTGGCTTGGTCGACTTCAGGCATGGATTTGAGCTGAGATCGGACCAGCTTAAACTGTTCGACACGTTGCGAATACGTGGGGCCTCGCTCTCGATCTTCTTTCCATTGTTGCTGGATAATCGGATTGAGCTTTTTGAGCTGAAACAACGGCCCATCAATGCACCCGGAGGATACCGCCATGGCAACGAAAACAAGGTATCCACTTGTTCGAACGATTTGTGCGAGCCGACGCTGGTTTTCCACTGACGGTGCCTCGATACCCTAGAAACTCTCGAACCTCTAGGTGAACCATAACAAAATCGATGAGCTACTTGCTAGGTCAAAACAGCACGTGATCGAGCTAGGATTTGGCTGTCTCGTGCCTTTGCTTTACGAATCGCTTGATAGCAGATATGGTGAAACGTATGGAACTGCGTGATTCCGAGGCGAATTCGCAATTTTGAGGATTGATCGATTCGCTTTACTTCGCTTCAATAACCTAGTTTCAATAGATTGTCTCGTTTACCCGATTCGCCAAAAAGGGCAACTCGCGTGCTTACCACAAATCGAAAATCCGGTCTTTACGTCGTGGTCGTCGCGTATGTCTGGGCCATTGCAATTTCGTCACTTTCATTGGCAGACGATTGGCCAGTCGTCCGAGGCAACGCATCGTCAACGGGAGTGGCGACCGGAACTCTACCAGCGAAACCCGAAGTGCTTTGGGAATACAAGACAGGCTCCGACAAAGCTGGATTCGAGGGGACTCCTGTCATTGCAGGGGGCAAAGTATTTATCGGAGACTTTGATGGCGGTATGCATGCAATCGACCTTAGTAACGGCAAAAGAGTCTGGTACAAGAAAACCAAAGATGGATTCGTGAGCGCTCCGGCTGTCAGTCAAGGCAAAGTCATCATTGGGGACCTCAACGGACTAGTCTATTGCTTCAGTGCCGAAACAGGAGACCAACTTTGGACTCGTGAAATCGACCAGCCTGTGGCATCGGGACCTAACTTGTTCGGCGATAATGTCTTGATTTCCAGCGAGGGAGGGACGATGCACTCGCTCGATTTGAATACGGGCGAGCCTAAATGGACGTATCAAACCGGGGATCAACTGCGATCATCACCCACTATTTGGAAGACGTTTTCATTGTTAGGTGGCTGCGATGGACGTTTGCACAAGATAGACATTGTCGAGGGAAAGGCCACGGGTGAAGGCTATTCCTTGGATGCTCCCACACTGAGTACTCCAAGCATTATCGGCAATGTTGCCATTGTCCCGACTCAGCCTGGCGAGGTGAAAGCCATCGATGTTGCTGCCGACAAAATCCTTTGGACTTTTGCAGATCAAGATGTGGCGAACGACATTCGCTTGTCCCCCGCATGCCTTGGCACGGTCGAGGGAACGACGGTCAAGGGAATTGCGATCATCGCAAGTCGCAATCGTCGCGTCCTTGCGCTCAACATGGAGAACGGCAAACTACTTTGGGAGCAAGTCCTCAAAAAGAGAGCCGACGCATCTCCCATCATTTGCAATGGAAGGGTTTGGGTGGCCTCCGAAAACGGATTGCTCTACGCTTTGGATGTCCATAGTGGCGAAGAAAAATGGACATACCAGCTTACCGGACAAGTTCTGGCCTCCCCCGTGGCTAGCGATGGGAAACTCATCTTGGCCACCGAAAAAGGGACTGTCGTCTGCTTTGGAGCGAAGTGATTTGGTCTTTCACTAAATCGGCAAATTTGATAACCCGTACTGCATGGCAAGCAAGCAGTCAGACAGATGCCGAAAAACCTCGCGACCCTTCTCCATCGCATCCCCATGCGCATTGAGCCTACGAGTCCTTGGCTGCGTATTTCTGTCGTTGGCATTTTCTGGCTGCCAGCGTTTTCCGGGCAACCAAGCTTTCCGGCAATATCAATTGGAAAGTGATCGCTTGCTCAATGAATTTCGTGCGCAGAAAAAACGAGCGGACGAACTTGAGTCTCGAAATGTACAACTGGAAAACCGATTGGCCGAAAGCGAAAAACAGCTTGCGCTATCCGGCAACGGATACGCTAATCGAAAAATGAATAGTCGTTCCGATTCGGAACTTCTCATCGGCGAAGCCTCTGGGACAGGTCGAGACCTTACCAACCTCTCCAGCACAGGCTCAAGCCGTTCGGCAGGATCGAGAGCCCCGTCGCTTCGAACGGGTCCAGGTTTACCAGATGCAAATCCACCGACTCCTGGAAAACTGGCGTCAGGTTCGAATCGCGACCCGATCTCCCTTGGTGGGCCGCCGCGAGATCTCCGAGGAGATCGCAATCGCGATTCCCAATGGCGACCGATTTCGGGCGCGCAACCGTAGTCGCGTCAAAGGCTAACGACCTTTGTTTTCATTACAAAGTCCGGGTCGATCTTGACGCCAAAACCGATGCCACTTGGGCATCGAACACTACCCTTCTCCGCTTTTAGAGATGACGAATCGCAATGCACGGGTAAGTTCGAGTTGCCTTTGAATTCCATGTACGGGCCAATGTTGGGAACAAACGAAGCGAAGTGCACCACTTCGACGTAACCCAATCCACCACCGGACATGTGCGGCACGACGCTCATGCCAACGTGAGCTGCCATCTTGGCCACTTGGACGGCACGGATAAAACCGCCGCCGTAATGCAAGTCCGGTTGCACGATATCCAATCCGCGATTGGCGATCGCCCATTTCCATCGGTGCATGCTGTATTCTTGCTCGCCACCAGCCACCGGAATGGTCAACGCATCCGCAACCACTTTGGTGCTCCATACATCGTCAAATTCGCAAGGCTCCTCGTAGAATCCATATCCGTACGTTTCCATGATGCGGCCTATGCGGATAGCTTCTGGAGCATCGTACGAGCTATTCGAATCTGCATAGAGAACCATGGCATCGCCAAATGTTTTGCGGGCAAGAGCCAGCAATGCTTCAGAACGCCCGGGAAGTGAATCTACGTTGCGATTCATGCGACCCCCAAGTCGAAACTTGAGCGCTCTCGCGCCTGACTCGGCAACCAATCGTTGTAATACAATGATTTCTTCCTCAGGGCGATTGCCTCGGTTTCCACTTGCGAAGTAAACGTCGATGTCGCGTTTCCGAATGCCGCCGAACAATGCTGCAAGCGGCTCAGCTGCCGCATGCGACAACAACTCCAACAATCCCATCTCGACGGCTGCGACGCAAACCCAAAACGCCAAGCCTTGCATTTTGTAGTTGTCGGCGTGCCGATAAACTTCCCAAAGCAAGCTTTCAAGTTCTCTCGCGTCACGCCCAATAAACACGGGTGCGACACTCTTAATCAAAATCGGATACGCTGTCGCGATCTTGGCTTGATGCGGCACGGTGATGACTTCCATGCCTGACTTGGAGCGAGTCCTCAACAAGTATCGGTTACCCTCGCGCAACAGTTCAATCGAGGAAACCACAACTGGTTCTGTGATTTGTCCAAGTTGTAAGACTGGCTCTGCAAGTACTTTGCTAAGTTCCAGATCCAACTCGCCTGGCGGCTTTTGGCGAGCACGCGATTCCTGAGCTTGTAGAGCAGTGCCTGATAACAAAGTGCCCGCCACCGTCGTGTGCAATAATTGACGTCGCGTGATCATATGGG
>JBEBHM010000580.1:0-5672 GCA_040080875.1 Pirellula sp. | reverse complement strand
TCGAAGCCCCCTTCAGTTGGGATGATGTCGGGAGCTGGCAAGCCATCGCCCGGCTGATTGAACCTGACGAAAAAGGGAATGCGGTGGATGGTCCATTTTTGGCTATCGATTCTTCGAACATGATCATAAGGAGCGAATCCAACCATTTGATCGTGACGATTGGCATGCAAGACACCATTGTCGTTCACACTCCTGATGCAACTTTAGTTGCGCCAAAAACCGAAGAAGAACGCGTACGTGATGTAGTGAAGCAACTTGCCGAACTGGGACATCAACAATACCTATAGATATAGGTTTGTTACATCGACCGGTTTCGGGACGGTCGCTCGTGCGACAAAAAACTTGCATAAATTCTTTCGTTGAATCGATCGATATTTACTGTTGAAGTTGCTAGTATGCAACTGTCCTCTATATTAGAAGACAGTTAGTGATGCGACGGCCGGGCCTATTCAACTCGAATGCGACGTGCCGAGTCCGTGTAATTAATGATGGCGTTCTGGAGGCAGGGGTGGCGAAAATCAGCGTAGCTGGCATTGCGGCCGAAGACGTTTTGAACTGTTTGCCTGAAGGTGTCGCCATTCTTGGGGCAGACTTATCAATCCTTTGGGCAAATGACTGTTTTCAAGGGTGGTTTGGCGGTGTCGACCGAACGGGAGAGAACTTCTACTCGTCTCTTGCCAATCCGGAGATCGTGGGAGCGGGCTTATGTCCGATTCAAAGTTGCTTTTCGAGTGGCCGAAATGCGACGACAACTCTTCAAACGCAAAAAGGGAATTACTACCATATCCACGCGGCCCCGTTAGCGAGCGGCTCCGCGCAGAAAGCCAACAATCGAACAGTCCTGTTCGATCGGGTCGTGGTCACCATCAGCGATGTCACCGATGAAATCTTGCAAGAACAAAAGCTTGCCGCGATCCATCAGGCGGGTGCGAAACTGACCGATCTCAAACCGGATGAGATCTTTGCCATGGATGTTCAGCAGCGTATCGATTTGCTGAAGGACAATATTCGACATTACACGCAGGACCTGCTTAACGTCGAAGTCATAGAAATTCGCCTGCTGGAGCAATCCACAGGCCACTTGATTCCGCTCTTGTCCGTGGGCATCGATCAAGTGGCTGCGGACCGACGCCTGATGGCCAGTCCAAAAGGGCATGGCGTAACCGGGTACGTCGCGGCAAGCGGAAAGAGCTATCTTTGTAGAGATGCCACCAAAGACCCAAAATACCTCGAAGCGTTCAAGGGAGCACGCAGCTCGTTGACCGTCCCCATTTTGCTGCACGAAAATGTCATTGGTACGATCAACGTCGAGAGTCCGACATTCGATGCTTTCACCACCAGCGACCAACAGTTTCTCGAAATTTTCGCTCGCGATGTTGCGGTGGCTCTAAATACCCTCGAGTTGCTAGTCGCCCAGCGCACCAATGCAGCCCAGCAAAGTTGTGAGGCCATTCACGCTGCCGTGGCCCTTCCGATCGATGATTTGCTTCTCGATGCCGTTCATCTGATGGAAAAGTACATTGGCCATGACACGGAAACCGTTGCCAAATTGCGAAGTGTCCTTGCAAAGGCTCGGAGCATCAAAAAATCGATTCAGTTTATTGGCCAATCCTTGGCTCCCGCCGACGTTAGTCCGGTCGGCAACCAAGCGGAACATCATTCAAAACTGGTGGGAAAACGCATCCTAGTCGTCGACGCAAACGAACAAGTCCGCAATGACGCACATGCGCTTTTGGAACGCTATGGATGTACCGTCGAGACTGCCCACGATGGTGACCAAGCCGTTTCCATGGTGCGAAATTGTCTAGAAGAACCCTACAACGTGATCATCTCCGACATCAAGCTACCCGACTATTCGGGCTATCAGTTGATGCTTCGATTGCAGAAATTCATGAAACACGTCCCAATCGCGCTGATGACGGGCTTTGGCTACGACCCGGGACATTCCATCGTGAAAGCCAGGCAATCCGGACTACATCCGAAAGCCATTCTCTATAAACCATTTCGCCTTGATCAACTGCTAAGTGTTACCGAAACGCTGATCGACTATCAACCCCAAGAGTCGTTCAGCCCTCAATCCTCGGAATGATTCCATCATCGCGTGTATCTTGATTGGCTGTTGCCCGTTCTAATTCTCGTGATCGTTGTCGTCGGGCACTTTGGCGTTTGGATCGCGCTTTACAACCGAATCAATGCCACCGGCTTTCATCGGATTACGATCAAAAGAATCGAAAAATTGATCGTACTGTGTTGTGGGTTGATCCCTCTGGCTATCCTCGCGTTTGAGTCGAGCCGGATCGGTCTGGACGGCGTGCTGCAAAGTCTCGCGAGTGCGAAATTCCCCTGGCACTGGAGCACCATCGCATACTCCGTTTTGACCGGATGCGTGGCCTTGGGACTTGCTCCCCTTTGGCTGAGAGATCGCCCCCAGTTCGCTTCCGCCAAAACACGTTTTCGCATCGCTGAATCTGCTGATTTTCATCCGCTAAAGGAGGACCCGACGTCGAGAGATCGAATTCTCATAGGATCATCCTTTCGGAAAATGTCTCGATTACCTGGCAATCAAATTGCATCCCTTCAACGCAATATCAAAGAGCTACTCGTCCCATCGCTCCCGAGAGAATTGCAAGGTATGACGATTGCCCATATTTCCGATGTGCACCTCACGGGACATATTTCGAACGAGTATTATCGACTGGCGATGGATTGGGTCTGTGATCAAAAACCGGAAATGATCGTCGTCTCCGGCGATATCGTCGACTATCAGCGGGCGTTAGTCCAGTTGGAGCCTGTTTTCGAAGGGCTGTGCGCACCCATGGGAATGTACTTCGTTTTGGGAAATCATGACCGCCGACTTTCCGATCCCAGTATGATTTGTAATCAACTCTGCAGAATGGGTTGGAGTGATCTAGGACAACGCGAATTTGTTGCGCGACGAGGCGTGACCCCTGTCAGGATGATCGGCAATGAATTGCCGTGGTTCTCACGAGGTACCCCGATTCTGGACGTCAGTATCCATGCCTGGACAATCGGGGTTTCGCATTCTCCCGATCAATGGCGTTGGGGATTGGCCAACCGATGCGGTTTGATGCTTTGTGGCCACACGCATGGGGGGCAGATTCGGTTTCCAGTGATCGGGCCCGTGATCACGCCTAGCTGGTTTGGCAGTCGATACGCTTCGGGCGTATTTCTTCGGGAGAGTACCTTAATGCATGTCAGCCGAGGGATTTCCGGCGTTCATCCGTTTCGCTGGGGATGCATTCCCGAGGTTTCGCTCCTAAAACTGTTCTAGAATGATGCGATTCCAGTCGCAGTTTACTGGCTTTGCGAACCGCAAGCGGTTGGCCCAATTCCCCCTATCGAACTGCGTTTGTTGATACAAGCAGAATAAACGATCCGCATCCGTCGGGATCGCGTAACTTACATAGTGAATTCAATAATGCCGATGCATCTAGTCTATTTCTTTACTCGATAAGTGCGTATGCCCGCGTCGAACGAAACAATACTCAAGTCGTCCACGAGGAATACTTTGACTTTACCCAAACTTCGAAACCGCGTGCATCGAGTCTTTTGTCGATGGTCGTTGGCCAACGGCGGTCCAAAGTGAGTGGCGAACCGAGTTGGGTCATTCAGACAGAAGATCTCCAAATCGGGTCTTCGCTTAGTTTCGACCTCACCGATGCAAGCGGACAGATCTTGCACAAGGCCGGTACTCCGATCACGGAGAGGCTCAAGGAAAGGCTGCAGAACAGGAATATCAACTCCGTCACCGTTCGCGGTGCGGGTTCGTCCGAAGAAGCGGATATTGCAGATTCGATCTTGCTGGAGTGCTATTCCGGAGAATCGATTAAATTGATCCAGGACTCTATTCAAAATGCACAGCAGTCCATCATTCGGCTAGTCAAATCGCTCGAGGAGAGAAGCAGCGATCATGACCTCGCCGAAGTGCGGCGCAATGTTGATCAATTCGTTTCGTCTGCTTCCGAGAATATGGCAGCCACCCTTGCCGTCCTCGGCCTGCAGCTACCGATTTCGAAGCTTGGGATTGCTGAGCGGATTGCGACTCGGTCGATCAAGACGGCTCTGCTGGGTGTCGCGATGAGCGTCGTTCGAAAAGATACAGAAAGTGAATCGGTCGCAATAGGGATGGCAGGATTGCTTCACGATTGCTCGCTGTTGCGACACCCTGAATGGTTTGACCCGAAGCCAAATTTTCGAGATCTGCTAGTTCTCGACGAATACCGTCGGCACCCGATTGAAAGCGCCGAAATGTTACTCGGCATTCCGGGAATCTCCACTCAAGTTACCACGATGATAACTCAAGTTCATGAGCAAGCGGATGGGAGCGGGTATCCTCGAGGGATGAAACTCGGACAAACGATGTTGGGGGCCACCATTCTCAATATTTCGGATGCCTACTTTGCACTTACGGAACCTTTTCATCGTCCGGCGATTGTCCCTGCCGATGCGCTTGCCTATTTGTGTTACCACGCAGCCCAAGGGAAGTTTTGCAAAAAGACTTTACAGCGGATGGTTCAATGCATGTCCATCTACCCTGTCGGCTCTCTTGTTGTGCTGGACGACCAATCGAAAGCGGTTGTTATCGAAGGAAACCAAGACGAGCCTCTCAAGCCTAAGGTGCGAATCATCAATGAAATCAAGCCATCGATCGACTTGCGCCATTCCAGACGCCACATCATCGGGCCTCACATCACTCATGGGAGCAAGACGGCCGAGCGAATCAAGAAAAGCCAAATGCAAGAGATCCTTTGGAGAGCCGACCGTTAAAAGCGTCTATTGCGGGCCTCCATGAGAGTCCTTGGATCTAGCAAACATAATCAATTCGTCTTCGTTCGAACGCCACCATTTTTCTGCACTGTCCTCGTTCCACGGAAATCGCGATGCAATGGCTTCCAATTGCTCACATACTTCCCCCATCATCTTGGGTCGGTCCTGAGGGTCAGGCGAAACGCACCTCGTCAACAACATAACAAACTGCTGAAATTTTTTGTCGTTACAGTGTTCCGAGAATTTACCCATCAGTAACGTCTGCATCAGTGAGTCGTAGTTAATGCCGATCATCGGCACTTTGCTGGTCAATAGATAGATGCCCAGGACACCGTACGCAAAAATATCGATACGTGGATCGGCAATCCACGGTGCCTCCAGTCTTTCGGGGGCGATAAAACCTGGGGTTCCGATCAACACTCGGGTAGCCGTAACATCGCGAGCGAGCGAATTCACCATGGTCTTCGCTAGGCCAAAGTCGACTACTTTGATCAGGTCGCAGAGTTGCCCTTTTTGGCAAATCATGATGTTCTGCGGTTTAATGTCTCGATGGATCAGCCCTACGGAATGGGCTTCCTCAATGGCCCCCCCGATCTGCCTCAGGATCCAAATGCATCGATCGAGAGGGATGTTGGGCTCGAATGCAATAAAATGGGCCAGATTCACTCCCTCGACCAACTCCATAGCGCAGTACATAAGCCCTTGCTTGGATATGCCGAAATCGTAAATGCTCACCGTGTTAGGATGGCTTAACTTCGCAGCCATTCGAACTTCGCGTTCAAACCGTTTGAGCGAACCGGAGTTGGAAAGCGGCTCTTTGATCAACTTGATGGCTGCCTGCCGTCCGAGCATCTTGTGCTCGCCTCGATAGACGATCCCTAACC
>JBEBHM010000579.1:0-5672 GCA_040080875.1 Pirellula sp. | reverse complement strand
TCGGAGTAAGATGAAACTTCGACTTGTCCGAAATCGACATGGGCTCCTGTAACTTCAACCCCACTTATTACGTCGAAAGCAGTTTACGATCGAAGCAGCATTGGCATCATGGTGAAATTTGCCCAGCGTCACCGAATCGCGATCGCCACGCTGATCGGTTGCATGAAATCCATGGGCTACAAATTGGCCGTCGGAAAAAAACAACCACCGTTTCCCGTGCTCCTGGCGTTTTGTTCAACACGGCCGATTGAGGTGAACCGAACTCTCCCCGCAGGGATTGGACACTTGTTATAATCCGCCAAGGCGGTCTCGCGTGTCCTGTCGACTTCTCCAAGGGGTACTCCATGTTACGAACTTTTCGAATAGCTTTTCTGGTTTGCTTCGTTTTCGGGGCGTGCTCAATGACTGTGGCCAAGGTTCAATCTCAGGATCAACCTACCAAGGTCGTTTCGGTCGAGGGAGTCACCGAATATAGGCTCTCAAACGGGGCACGCATCTTGCTGTTTCCCGATGCTTCTCGCGCAACCATTTCCGTCAATATGACCGTGCTGGTCGGATCTCGGCACGAGGGATATGGTGAAGCCGGCATGGCTCATCTCCTTGAGCACCTTGTCTTCAAAGGGACCCCGACGTTTCCTGACGTGCCCAAAGCGCTACGCGATCATGGAGCGAACTTCAACGGCACAACGAATGTCGACCGAACCAACTATTTCGAAACGCTTCCCGCAAGCGACGAGAATCTGGAATTCGCTATCCACTTGGAGTGCGATCGCTTGGTCAATAGCTTCATCAAACGCGAAGATTTGATGTCCGAGTTTTCGGTTGTCCGTAATGAGTTTGAGCGCGGAGAGAACAGCCCACAGGGTGTTCTCTCCCAACGAGTCCAAGCCGTTGCATACGAGTGGCACAACTACGGCAAATCGACGATCGGCAATCGCTCGGACATCGAAAGAGTTCCTATCCACAATTTGCAAGCCTTCTACAAAAAATATTATCAGCCGGACAACGTCGTGCTCATCATCACGGGCAAGTTCGAAACAGACAAAGCATTGGCCATCGTCTCAAAACACCTTGGCTCGGTGCCCAAGCCAACTCGCAAACTGGATGCTCCCTATACCGAAGAACCTGCACAGGATGGAGAGCGTTTCGTCACGCTGAGGCGGGTTGGCGCGGTGGGTTCGGTGATGGCTGCATATCACATTCCTGCGGCATCGCATGCAGATTGGGCTCCCCTCTCCATCCTTGCCAGCGTCCTATCCGAATCCAAGGTTGGTCGACTTGACGCTGTGTTGGTGGAGTCTAAATACGCGACGACAGCCTCGGCTAGCTCGGACAATTCGCATGATCCAGGGTTGTTCACCGTATTTGCAGAACCGACGGAAGGAAACTTGAATCCGGTCCGAGACAAGCTGCTCAAAATCATGGACACGCTCGGCGATGAACCCTTTACGGAAGAAGCCATCCAACGAGCTAAAACGAGATCCAAGCGTCGGTTCGAACAGCTGATCGCCAATGCCTCGTTTATGTCCGGCGCGCTCAGCAGCGCCTCGGCGCTCGGTGATTGGCGATTGATGTTCCTGCAACGAGATCGAATCGCAGGTGTTACCGCAGCCGACGTAAATCGCGTCGCCAAAACTTACTTCCCAGAATACAACCGCACCGTAGGCATGTTCATTCCCGCCGACAAACCCCAACGCTTGACCGTACCGTCGGTTGGGTCTGTATTGGATGTGGTCATGGACTATCGAGGTGGGGATGCGATCGCGTCCGGTGAAGCGTTTGATCCAACGCCGGACAATCTGGATGCACGGACCAAGACGTTGGATGTCGACGGGATCCGAGTTTCGTTGCTACCCAAGAAGAATCGCGGCCAAACCGTGGCGTTGACGATGTCCTTGCGATACGGCAACGAAGGCTCCTTGGCAGGCAAGAGCACGGCCGCAGGCATGTTGTCCAGCATGCTCATGGCGGGAACGAGCAAAATGAATCGTCAAGCATTGCAAGAGACGATGGACAAGATTGGCGCACAGATCTCGTCGGGAGGCGGTGGTGGAGGCGGACGCCGCGGTGGGCGCGGTGGTGGTGGCGGTGCAGGTCGCATCGGACAGTTGGCTTTCTCGGTCGACGCCAAGCGAGAATCATTGGTACAAGGAATTGAGCTGCTGGGCCAAATTCTGCGCGATCCTGGATTTCCAGCGGAAGAATTCGAGCAAATGAAACTCCGTTCGCTCAATCGAATGCAATCGATGATGAAAGAACCCGGAGCCATTGCAAGCGACAAGCTGGGTAAAGCCCTTTCCGACTATCCCGTCGGTGATGTTCGATTCGTTCCGAGCATGACCGAATCGATGGCTGAGCTGAAGAAAGTAACACTGGACGAAGTTGTCAACATTTATCGAACTCAGCTCTCGAGCAGCACCGGCGAAATCGCAATCGTTGGCGATTTTGACGTGGAACCGACCCTTGAGGCCGTCAAGAAGATTCTGGAAGGTTGGAAATCCAATGTTCCCTATCGATCGATTGAACGAGAGGCTCGCAAAGGGATGGTGGGGTCCAAAGAGAACGTTAATACTCCAGACAATGCCAACGCTGTATTCCTGGCTGGGTTGGCATTGCCAATGAACGAAGAAGATTCCGACAGTATCGCCCTTGAGCTTGGAAACTTTATTTTTGGTGGAGGAACTCTTTCGTCTCGACTCGGCAATCGTATTCGGCAAAAGGACGGACTGTCGTACGGGGCGAATTCGTCGATGTCCGCACCCTCGCGAGGGAACGACGCTCGCTTTACGATCAACGTCACGACCAATCCGACTAACATCGATGCTGTAGAAATTGCGGCTATGGAGGAACTCAACAAATTCCTGACGGAGGGACCGACCGAACCGGAGTTGGCAGACGCCAAAGTAGCCTATCTGGAGGCGCTCAAGGTATCTCGGACGAACGACGGATCAATCGCCAGCCAGTTGGCTTCGAACTTGCATTTGGGACGGACCTTCGCCTACGTCAAGGCTCGTGAGGATCGAGTTCAGGCGCTCAAGCCGGAAGACGTTCGCAAGGCCTTCGCAAAGCACATCGATCCGGCCAAGCTTATCATCTTACGCGCGGGTGATTTCAAGTAGCTGCCCATACCGTCGGACAGCTAGTGCGCTGAGACGATTCGGAGAATCGTGCGACAGAGAGGACGATCAAGGGCTCAGCGCGCCATTGATAACAGAACCCGATGAATTGAACGAGTTCTTAGTCGCCGTCGCTACTTGACCCACGCTGGCGATGACTGCAACTGCAATCAATGAGACCATCACAGCGTACTCGACGGCTGTGGGGCCATCCTCATCGTGCAGAAATTCTTTAAACCTTTTGGTCACGACTTGGATCATCGTATTCGATTCCAAAATAAGGCTACGAAATGGACTTAACCGAAGTTAGTCCTACTCAGGTTTACGTCGATTTCGGCGTGAGTGAGACGTATTAAGCGCCTTTTCATGATGTCATTCTTAAAATTGGCCCGATAGCGGGGTAGGCAATCGTTAAGGTCGCTACAGGCTGCCCGATTCATCGTGACCACCATGTAGAATTAGCTCGTCCGAATATTTTCTAGCCTGCCTCTCAAAAGCATTGTCGAGGTACCGATCGTCGCCAATGCTCCAATGCCAGAAACTGTTTAGAATATATGCTGGCAAGAATACCGGGCCCCACCACAAATATTGGCGAACGTGGATCCACTCGTGTTCAAAGCAATTGTCCAAGCTCTGGAGATTTGTGGCGAGGATGGTGTGCCCAAACGTGATCGCAGCAGCCCCCCCTTCGATGGGAATTCTTTTGAGCAGCCTCTCCATTCCTTTCCCGTGGATGCAAATCGTCCCGCGTCGAATTGCGATCGACCGTTTGCCGAGAAATGGGAACAAGCCGATCGATAGGCCGAGCAGCGTGCAGGGAAGCGGCCAAAGGTAGGTAAAAGCATACACGACGATTGCAATGGCGCGCATTTCCGACAGGAGCCTTGGTTGGAAGTGTTGTGTTGGATTGGCAATGATCGCATGACGTGGTGTAATATGGCAAAATGCCAGCGTAAGTTCTTACCTCAATCCATCGTCGATGACAAACACACCGAGCCCTCCTACTTTGGCGGATAGCTGGCTAAAGGAACTGGATCCCACAGTTCCGATACGAGCCGTCGCATTACCGGTTCAATCAGCGAGTTTGAACCAGTTATTGTCTCGATCTGAGTGGCTACCGAACTCGCTCGCCGTCGCCATGTTGTGGTTACGCATCGGCGAGATCGAACGACCCCATTCTATCGTTCAGAATGATGCGAGCCCGATTGGGAGCTACTTGCACGGCATTGTCCACCGGCTGGAGGGTGACTTTTGGAATTCCAATTACTGGTTTCAGCGAGTTCACGATGCCGCATTGCTGAGTCGAGTTAGCAGCACGGTATTGGGGGGGTTGAAGTCGACGGGAATGGTGGAGGCTGCCCGCACGCTCGACCTCCTCCAAGCTGACGGGTTTCGACCGGCGAGTTTTGTGGCGGCATGTGAATTCGTAGAGGCAAAACGGTCGAAGCTAACCAATGTTGACCTGCTTGAGCGCGTGGGCTTTTTGGAATGGAGCAGTTTGTGGGAGATTGTGCTCACAAGCTAGATGTAGGCGACGGCCTAGGAAACTATACTATCGATCGAATAAAAAGACCGAGGAGAGGCGTCGCTTTCGCAATACCTCTCCTCGGCAGCCTCTTCCCCTCTCGGCCCCACACACACTACCAAAAAAGCCAAGAGGAGAATTGTACTTGGGTCCGGAGACAACTTATGTCCAGATCACACCTTGAGTCGGGATAACTTGTGACCGTTGGCGGTGGTGTCGGAATCTCCGTTCTTTGCGGGCACAGCAGGTTCGTCCGAAACCGAATTCGGTTTGGTCTGAAGGTCCACTTGGACGGGCGTTCGGGCCTCCAGTTCAACAGATCGAATGAACTCTTTGGAGGCGATGTATTGATCTGCAGTTACAGCCGATATGTTTTCGCGCAGAATTCCATTCATCGCATTGCACAGTTGCGACAACGTCCGATGTGTCGAGCTGCCATCCCCGCTGTTCTCAAAAGTTCGTGCAGCAAACGTCTTGTCGATTTGCGAAACAATGGCAGCAAATTGCTCTTGGCGAAGCACATGTGGCCAATTCAGCCGACCCGAACTCGCATCGAATTCGGAGTCAGATAATCGTTTAGGCAAGTAATATTCGATGGCTTTTCTGCGGGCTTCTCCGACGAAGGGCTTTGGGCCGTATTTCTTCAGATACTCTTCGCGAATCTCGCGACGATCATAGTACGCTTGCGTGATCGCAACGCTGTTTTCGATGGCTCGTTTGAAAGCTTCGGCATAGTTGATGGAAGCCAAACTGTCTAAATATACGGTTTGTCCCGCAGCACTTAGGACGGCGGCTTGTCCTCGCATAGCTCCTTCGGCCGCGGTGCTTGAGTGGCGCTGATACGACCAATTGTTGATTGGATAGGCGATTGCAGGCCCTTGAGCTTGTGCCACGCCGAAAGAAAACGTCCCTGCCACTACCAAACTCCAACTAAACTGATGGATCATCTTTTGAACACCCATTTTTCCGATCTCCCTTTGATTGTTGTTGGTCTCGTTTAGTTCCATTGCAATCTCTATGAACTGCGATCC